>CALFOA010000298.1 GCA_937919795.1 uncultured Neisseria sp. | reverse complement strand
CGCTCTTCCGATCTCCAACTTCCAAGCCAAAGCGTGCTCACGGCCACCACTACCGACCACCAGTAATTTCATTCTGCGTTCCTTTTTTCTTTACAGATAAAACATCGAGTTAAGCAGCATTTCAGCCTGCCGGAAAGATGCTTATTATAACGGATAACACGATGCCTGTCTGAACCAATCTTTCAGACAGGCATTGGGGTTCAGTCCGCATCAATAGGTTTATTCTTCATCGGATTGCACGGTTTCTTCAGCCACATCCATCGCTCGCGTTTCCATCCAAGCAGCCATGCAGCACTCATAATTTGCCAGCGGAATGCGGATATTCAAGCGACAATCCAGTTGCAAATCCTGTTCGACAATATGGGCTTCATGCACTTTGGCGATGCGGATGGCTTCACTCAAAGCCGGATAATCACAACGCAACCACACTGATTTTTCAATATTTTTTTCAACCACTTCGGCGGTTTGTAAAACTTCAGCCGTCGCCGTTTTATAGGCATGAATCAAGCCGGGCACGCCCAGCAGGGTGCCACCAAAATAGCGCACCACCACCACCAATACATCGGTTAATTCCGCCGAATCAATTTGCCCCAAAATCGGCCGCCCGGCGCTACCTGAAGGCTCGCCGTCATCATTCGCGCGAAACTGGTTGCCATCGGTACCCAAGCGGTAGGCATAGCACCAATGGCGGGCTTTATGATGCCCCTGCCGCAGCGCATCCACATACGGCTTTACCTCCGCCACACTGCGGACAGGATAAGCAAAAGCGATAAAGCGGCTGCCTTTGTCTTTAAACTCGGCTTCTGCCGGTGTGGCTAGGGTTCGAAAGGTAGTAGCCTCAGCCATTTTAAACCGCCTCAATTGCCGCGCGTATGGCTTGCAACAAAGCATCCACATCTTCTTCGTGCGTGTCGAAGCTGCACATCAAGCGTACCGTACCTTCGTTGTCCCAATCGTAGAAAGCTGTATGTTCACGCACTTTGCCAGCCACACCGTTCGGCAGACGTACAAACACACCATTGGCCTGCGGCGGATACACCAAAGCTACACCCTCAATCTGCTGCAAACCCTGCACCAATCTTGCCGCCATGGCATTGGCCTGCCGCGCTGATTTCAACCACAAACCATCTTCCAACAAGGCAATAAATTGCGCCGACAAGAAACGCATTTTGGAAGCCAATTGCAGATTCAGCTTGCGTAAATAGATGAGGCCATCCGAAACCTTTCGAGGATTCAGCACCACTACACATTCTCCAAACAATAAGCCGTTTTTGGTGCCACCAAACGATAAAATATCCACACCCGCATCAGTAGTGATTTCCCGCAAAGAAACACCCAACGCTGCTGCCGCATTAGCCAAACGCGCACCATCCATATGCAACACAATGCCTTGCTCGCGGCAATAGGCGCTAATAGCACGGATTTCTTCAGACGTATAAACCGTACCCAACTCTGTGCTTTGTGTAATACTCACCACCAAGGGCTGGGCGCGATGCTCAAAACCGTAGCCATGCGCCTCACGACTGATTAATTCCGGCGTTAATTTGCCGTCTGCCGTAGCAATCGTCCACAACTTAAACCCGCCCACCGCTTGCGGCGCAGTACTTTCATCCACATTAATGTGCGCCGATTCCGCACAAATCACCGCACCCCAGCGCGGCAAGCAGGCCTGCAAGGCCAGTACATTCGCACCCGTCCCATTCCACACCAGCCAAGCCTCAGCCTGTTCACCAAATTCGCGCTTGATGATTTCCTGCAATTGCTGGGTATAAGGATCGTTACCATACGCACCAACATGGCCGCCATTAGCAGCCGCCAGCGCAGCAAGAATCTCAGGATGGACACCGGCGTAATTATCGGAAGCGAATGAAGTTTTTTCGGGGTTGTGCAAAGGTTTCATTAAGACTCTTTCAAGCAAGAAAGCCGCCTGAATCAATGTTTCAGACGGCCTGTTTCACGTGAAACATTCAGTTTTTCAGAGCAGCAGTAAGTTGCGGCACGATTTCAAACAAATCACCCACCAAGCCATAATCAGCAATATTGAAAATCGGCGCATCAGGGTCTTTATTGATCGCCACAATCACCTTGCTGTCTTGCATACCTGCAGTATGCTGAATTGCACCGGAAATACCCACCGCAATATACAACTCGGGCGCGACCACCTTACCGGTTTGGCCGACTTGCGCATCATTCGGCGCATACTCAGCATCTACCGCCGCACGGGATGCACCAACAGCGGCGCCCAAAGCATCAGCCAGCGGGGTTAATACCGTATCAAACTGCTCGGCGCTACCCAAAGCACGACCACCGGAAACCACCACCCGCGCCTGAGTCAACTCAGGGCGATCAGATTGCACCAATTCACGGCGCAACATGCGGCTTAAACCTTGCTCGGCAGCAGAGTTGACTGTAACCACTTCGGCATTACCGCCTTGCGCGGCAGCCGCATCAAAAGCGGTGGCACGGAAAGTCAGCACCAGTTTAGGCTCATTGCTGCTTACGGTTACAAACGCATTGCCGGCATAAATCGGGCGAACGAAGGTATTTTCATTCACAATCGCCGTTAAATCGGAAATTTGCGAACAATCGAGCAGGGCGGCGATGCGGGGCATCAGGTTTTTACCAGCAGCCGTTGCAGTAGCGGCCAGATAGCGGTAATCCGCCGCCAGCGATACCGCCAATGGTGCCAATTCTTCTGCCAGTCCTACCACATAGTGCGGCGCATCGACCGATAAAACCTTAGTCACACCCACCACTTGCCGAGCTTGCTCCACCACCGCAGCAGCATCTTTACCAGCCACCAACACATGAACTTCACCCAAGCAGGCAGCGGCGCTTACCGCATGCAGCGTAGCCGGATTTAAGGCTTGATTATTGTGTTCTGCAATCACCAATGTTGTCATCATCCGCTCCTTAAATCGCTTTGACTGCTTTAAGCTTTTCAACTAATTCAGATACATCTGCCACTTTCACTCCGCCACTGCGCGCTGCCGGCTCAGCATATTTCTGCGCCTGCAAACGCGGGGTAACATCTACCGCCAACTCTTGCGGAGTAAGCTTTTCCAGTGGTTTTTTCTTGGCCTGCATCAGATTCGGCAGCTTCACAAAGCGAGGCTCATTCAAGCGTAAATCAGTGCTGATAACAGCAGGCAGTTTCAGCACCACTTCCTCTACGCCGCCGTCAATTTCCCGCTGCGCCACCACTTCATCCGCAGTCAAATCCACTTTACTGGCAAAAGTGGCTTGCGGTGCATTCAGCAATGCCGCCAGCATTTGTGCGGTTTGGTTGGCATCATCATCAATCGCCTGCTTACCCAATAGCAGCAACTGCGGCTGCTCTTTTTCAGCCACTGCTTTCAACAACTTAGCCACCGCCAGCGGCTCCAATACCGCTTCGGTTTCTACGTGCACAGCACGATCAGCACCCATCGCCAGCGCGGTACGCAGCGTATCTTCGCACTTTTTCTCACCCAATGAAACCGCTACGATTTCGCTGATTTTACCGGCTTCTTTCAAGCGCACCGCTTCTTCTACCGCAATTTCATCAAACGGATTCATCGACATCTTCACATTGCCGATATCCACATCTGAACCATCGCTTTTCACGCGCACTTTAACGTTATAGTCCACCACGCGCTTTACCGCGACCAGTGCTTTCATACCGTAACTCCTCGCCCATTGCGGGCAGCTTAAACTGAAATAAACCAAAAATTCAAATACAAACTCAACCGGCGGATCATTATTATTCTTGCCCGGCTGCCATATTCGCCATCAACTGCTGATACACCGCTTCCACTTCAGGCATTTGACCAACACCACCCAAATTACTCGCCACCGCAGACGTTTGCACACCGGTTTTAGCCGGATCGGTATCGGTATAGATTCCCACCAGCGGCTTATCCAGCGCATTAGCCAAGTGCAGCAAACCGGTATCCACTCCGATAATACCGGCCGCACCTTGCAGCAAATAAGTCGCCTGCAACAAATTCATTTTATCGCATACATGAACAAACGGCAGCGCCGCCGCCATCTCCTGCGCCCGTGCTTGCTCTGCCAAACTACCCCACGGCAGATATATTTGCGCACCGTCGCGATCATGCAGCTTTTGCATCAACTCCAGCCAATTTTGCTGTCGCCACAATTTACTGTCGCGACTGGTAGCATGCAGCGCCACATAATAGGGCGACTGCAAACTCTGCAACACACCTTCCGGCGGCACTTTTACGCCAAACTTCAAATCAGCCGGCAATTCATAACCAAACACTTGCGCAAACAGCAAGCGGTTGCGCAGCACGGCATCCAAGCCTTTTTGCACGGCAAACTTCTGCTGATAAAACCAGCTGGCGCCTGCTTCGCGCGCACTGGCGGCATCCAAACCTTTTATTGGCGCCGCCGCCATGCGGGCGAACAGGGCGCTTTTAAACAAACCCTGGCTATCCAACACAAAATCAAACCGCTCTTGCCGCAGCGCTTGCTTCAAATTCGATATTTCGCGCCAAGTATCGGCTTGAGTGAGCTGTTTGCGCCATTGCCGCCAGCGCAATACATGCACCTTGCGCACAAACGGATGTAGGCGCGCAATATCAGCAAAACCCGCCTCACTCAACCAATGAAGCTCCACCTGCGGATACATGCGCGCCAAATCCTCCACCGCAGGCAGCGTATGGATCAAATCCCCCATACTGGAAAGGCGTACTAGCAGAACTTTCATTAATCTTGGCTCTTAATTAACCTTAGCTACCCACCAAATCACTTTCAGACAGGCATTTAACAAATGTTTCACGTGAAACACAATTACTTAAATATTTGATTTTAAATATTTGATTTTAAATACTTTTGTATTTCAACTGCATTTTCTAAAACAACCGCTCCGGCTTGGCGCATCTCTTTCCAAGCCGACTCTATGGTTTCCGGTGCAATACCGCGACAAGCAGCGGCGTTCACCACCACCTGCCAATTACCACCGGCCAGCAATTGCAAAACGGTATGCTTCACACAATAGTCGGTCGCCAAACCACCCACCAATACCACGCTTGCCTGCTTGGCAGTCAGCCACTCCAGCAGGCCGGTGCTTAAGTGTTGTTCGATGTCGTGGTAGCACGCGCCGTAGGGATGCAATTCGGGATCGACACCTTTCCAAACGCAGTAATCATAGCCCGCAATATCCGGCAGGCCGTCTAACAATTCATAGCCTCGGCTGCCTACCATTGCGTGCGAAACCCAGGTTAAATCGGCATTTTTCAAACCGGTTGCCTGCAACATATCCACAGGATTATCCACAAGCCATTTGGCGGCCGGGCTGTGTGCATCTTTGGTCATCACCCGTAAATCAGCCAGCGCAGCCTGTGCGTTCAATTCGGCGACAATCTCATCTCCACCCGCCACCGGCAACTCCTGCGGGCAAAGCGGGGTAAAGGTTTTTTGTGCATCCACATCAATTGAAACAATCATCTGGTTTCCCGAATATTGACTGCAAAGCCGCATTATAACAAAAGCCGCCGCTGCCCGTGCTACAATTCCCACAACTTTTCAACACAGTTATCCACAATGCAATACACCATCCGCAGCATAGGCAGCATTTCCTCGCCTTACCAACAAAAATTCGGCGTCGCCCGCCAACCCGGGTTGGTGCCCGCCGCCCAAATCTGTATCACGCTGGATGAAGATTTCCACGCCGATTGTGTGCGCGGGCTGGACGGCTTCGGCTACATCTGGGTTCATTTTATTTTCCACGGCGTACTGGACGAAGGCTGGTCGCCGCTGGTACGCCCGCCGCGCTTGGGCGGCAAACACAAAATGGGCGTATTCGCCACCCGCAGCCCGCACCGCCCCAATCATCTCGGTTTATCGCTGTTGAAGCTGGAACGGGTGGAAAGCGGCCGGCCGGTACGCATCTGGTGCAGCGGCGCCGATTTGATGGACGGCACGCCGGTGATCGACATCAAGCCGTATATTCCGTTTGTCGAAGCCAAGCCCGATGCCGCCAGCGGTTTTGTCAGTGGCGAACCGGAACGGCTGGAAGTGGTTTGGCAGCAGCCGGAAACTGCCGCTGCATTGCCGCAGGATTTGGTGAAACTGATTGAGCAGAGCATTGCGCAGGATCCGCGGCCGGCTTACCAAGACTTGCCCGAGCGTGTGTATGTGATGGCGGTGGGTGGCCACCAGGTGCGATTTTCGATAGATGGACGGCAGGCGCGGGTGTTGGCGGTGGATACGGATAATATGGCGGATTGATTCTACTGTTTCACCAAACTGTTTAATCTAATGAAAATGCCTGTCTGAAAACGAACGCAGTGAGTTTCTGCGAAGCTAAAACGAGCTTGCGAGTTTCTGCGAAGCTAAAATGGTTTTCAGACAGGCATTTTCCATAACTATGGCTTACAAACTAAACTGGAAAAATAGGATATTTTTGATTTATTAGCCACCCATCGCCATGACATATGCTTTTAATGATCCGTTCTTCTCCTGCTATCAATAAATTATATCCAACAGACCAAGGCTTTATAATGAATATATTGAAGTTAATATCAAAAATTGCGCTATTCCATAAAGTATATTCATTAAATGGCGACAAGATTTCATTCCAATCTTTTTCTGTGTTATCAAACAAATAAAAGTATGTATTTTCCAGCGAATTATTTGTCCACAATGACTCCAAACTCAAACAGATAAATTGGCTAACATTCTCTTTGGTTGAATTAATTATTTTATTTATTTCACCTTGTTCTTTGTTGAAATTATTGTCATCTATTGCAGCATATATCCACCCTTTTTCATTTAATTTCTCTAAATCAAATGAAAACTCAAGAGTTTTTTTATTGATTTTAAAAAAACTTAGCATCTGTTTTTGCTGAAAATCATCAAAATAAGCAGCAATTTTTTTATTGGTTATCATATCGAATGTCCTGAAGAAGAAACTGCCTGCTTCGCCAAACTTCAATATCATCAAGCAGCAATGCAACAATCTGCCCACTCTTCAAGCCTTTCAGACAGGCATTTGATGAGCATAATGCCTGTCTGAAAAGCCAGTAATCTTCAATCCTTTAATCAACTATCTCTTCCGCCAACCACCGCAACGCAAACGCCACCGCCTGCGCACGCACGGCGTCGCGGTCGCCTGCAAAATGCACGCGGCGGGCGAAGCTGGTTTGGCGGGTGGCGAGGCCGAAACAGACGGTGCCGGCCGGTTTTTCCGCGCTGCCGCCGCTGGGACCGGCGATACCGGATATGGATAACGCATAGTCGGCATCGGCCAAACGGCGCGCGCCGGTGGCCATTTCGTGCACCGTCTGTTCGCTGACCGCGCCATAAGCATCCAAAGTCTGTGGCGACACGCCGAGCAGGCGTTGTTTGGCTTGGTTGCTATACGTTACCCAGCTCATATTGAACCAAGCGGAGCTACCGGATAGGCGGGTGAATTCGGCGGCCAACAGCCCGCCGGTGCAGGATTCGGCGCAGCTCACGCTTTTACCCGATGCCGTGAGCTTATCCGCAATCTGTTGTAAGCAATCCATAGTTTCTCATTCAAAATCAAGGGGCAGCCGGATCGTTCTTCAGCAAACGGTGTTGAATACGCAGAAATTCGTCGAGCACCATTTGCTGGATTTCCAAGCGTTTTGCCACCGGCGAGGCGAAGCGCACCACCAATAAATACAGTTTGTCGTCATGCGGCACGCGGCTGATACGCGGCCGGGCGGCCGGGGTGATAAACAGCTTCTGGATCTGCACCGCTTCCAAATATTTATCGATCACACGAATATAGGGCGCACATTTTTTCTGCAACATCTCATCCAACGGCGGCACGATGGCATCGGAATTCAAATGAATCGGCACCGGTATTTCAAAAGTATGCACCACAAAATTGCCTAAAATATTGTCGCGCTGTACGGTTTGGCTCAACAGCAGGCTGTTGGGAAAAGACACCGTTTTGCCGGAAAGCTGGCCAATCAGATGATTGGGACCGACCTGCATCATCAAGGTATTGAGCAAGTTGATATCAACCACCCGCCCGCGCATGTGGCCGACTTCAATATAGTCGCCCACCGAATATTGCTTGGTCACTGCGCGCAATAAGCTGCCGGAAAGGCACATAATCAATTCTTTAGTGGCCAGTACGGTAGCCGCCGCCACCGCCACCATAGAAAGGGCAAAGGTCTGAATCTGGCTCGCCCACACCGCAAACAGGCAGACCATACAGGCCATAAACGCCAGATTGCGGCTCACCACCACCGCGCGGCGCTTGTCTTCGATTTCCATCTCGGGGTGACGGCGAAAATTCAACTGCAACAACACCTGCCGGGTAATCAACACCCCCAACACCAGCAGCACGGAATAAATCCATTCCAAGCGGATGGGGCTGTTTTCCAGCAGAGAAGAGAAATAGTTGAAGAAATCGGTCATGTCGGTGCTCGCGAAAGAAGCAGATAAAGTAACAGGTGCTGCATTGTACAATGCCTAGGATGGCGGATAAACCTTGGCGGTGCGGTTACTGGCTTCACTGTTGCTGAGCCGCTATTATGGGGATTGACTGAGCCTAGAGTGGCTCAAAACTGTTCACAACAATAAATGCCTGTCTGAAAACTTTTTCAGACAGGCATTTTATTTAGATATAACGCTATAAGCGATCAGTTATACAAAAGATAACCGACTGCTTAAACCTGCAACAACAAATCGTTCAGCGTTAAATCCGGGGTGGCGTTTGAGAGGGTAATGGTGTTTTGGTAGGTTGCAGGGTATAGGCTTGAGGCCGGAAGAAAAGAGTTGCTCGTGGTGAAACTCAATACGCCGCTGGCGGCATCCCATTCCGGGGTGGTGTCATACAGCAAACCGGATAAGCTGATTTTGTCTTGGCCTTTGGTGAAATCGGTGATGATGTCATGGCCGCTGTTGCCGCTGAAAACAAAGATATCGTTGCCGCCTTTGCCGGTGAGCGTATCGTTACCGCCGCCGCCAACCAGAATATCGTCGCCGCCGGCACCAATCAGCGTATCGTTACCGCCTTGCGGGTGGGAGATAGACAAGGTGTCGTAAGAGTACTCCTGAATAGATTTAACGATATCCGCGTCGGTATTGTTCTGGTCTTTTAGATGCAAAATATCGCGTACGGCATCGACGCTGTTCAAGTATTGATTGCCTTCTAAAATGTCAGACTTTTCATTATCCCAAGCAGATAAGTGATTAACATTCAGATGATCGCCAATCAAAACCACTTTGCCGATATCGATGCCCAGTGTTTCCGCTGACAATACGCTGTCGCTTACATGGGTTTTGTTTACGTTGCCTATCATCACCGCAGTATGGTCATTGCCGCGCAAAATAGCGACGTCTTGCTCTTGTGCCGTACCGAGTAAAGGAGGATGGTGGAAACCATCATAAGTAAGCGACAATACTGAAGAGTCGGTTTTTACGCCATTGCTCACGGTATAGTGGACATCGACTTGTTTATATTGAGCTTTGTAGTTATCCAGCAAGCTGAAGTGGCCGTTGGATTTCAACTCGAAGGTACCAAAATCAAGGGCTACAACGCTGTCGGCTTTGTAGGTGGTGCCGTTAATCGTAAAGTCGGTTATCGAGAATTTACCGCCATCTATCGCTTTGCCGTTCAGCATATTTTGGGTATTGGACAGTACCGAACCCAAACCGTTGGGAAATGCTTCCACGGTTTCGTCGCCATCCACCACATCGGCAAGGTTGAGCGGATGGTTTTTCAGGGTGTCGTTTTGACTGTTGTCTAAGGTGAAATCAAGAGTGGCGATGGCGGCTTTTCCGCTTTGGTCTTTGGGGCTGAGGGTGTAAGTGGCCAAGTAGCGGTAGGCTTCTTCAGCCGCAGCCGTACCGTTTACTTTCAGCAAACCGTCGCTGTGGATCACAAAGGTGCCGATGTCGGTTTTGGCGATTTCGCCGGCAGCATAGGTTTTGCCGCCCAAGGTGTATGAGGTAACTTTAATCGGTTGATATGCCTCAAACAGATAGGTTTGTGCGGATTTGCCGTAATAGGTAAGCGTATCGTTGTCATAAACCAAAGGCTCGATGCTTTTCAGCTTGTCGCCGGCCTGTAAAAACAGCGAAGAAGACGAAGCTTTGCTGCCGTTGCTTACGGTAACAGCGATTTCCGGAATCGACCAGCCAGCACGTTTGGAATTGGGTAATTCGCGGGCGTTGATGTAATAGCTGCCGTCGCGGTTTAAGGTAAACAGGCCGACATTGGCGATTTCAACGGTTTGATTGGCGGCGTAATAACTCTTGCCGATATGGAAGCCTGCAATATAGGGTTTATCGGCGGCATCATAGCCGTCCAGCAGATTACCGGTTTCCACCTGATGCTCGAGCACATGGGTGCGGCTAAGCTTGGCATGAGCGTCGGCTTTGCTGTTGGCTTCTTCATATTGGGTGGCTTTTAAGCCTGTTGCCAGATTGAAGCGAGCCACCGAGCTGTCGGTTTTGGTGCCGGACTCTAAGTAGGTTTCAAGCGTGTAGTGAACATCCGGCATCTTGGTTCCGGCAACTTGCTGGCCTTCCAACTTCAACTCGTAGTAGCCGTTGGCATTAACCGTGAAAGTGCCGAGGCCGAAAATAGCAGCCACATCGTTGGCTTTGTATTCTTTACCGTCGATAGAAAAGCCGGTTAGTTTGGCATATCTGAAGAAAACATGATTGTAATCGGAGACCCTGTTTTGGAAAGGCTTCTCCAGCAGCATACCCGAGGTATATTGGCCGGTAACGTTGATGTTTTCATCGGCATCCAAGGCAGAGGGATAAACCAACGGGTCGTCAACAGAGCTGTATCCGTTGTAGTCTTTAGATGCTCTATCGTCGTTGAACCCCTGCCATACACCAATGTCCACGGTAGATTTAGCCGATACGCTGCCATTGCTGAAGGTATAGCTAACGGTTTTAGGGGGGCTGGGGGATTTATCCGTTGTTTCGTTGGTAACATAATAGATAAAAGTACCATCGCGCAAGAGGGTGAAGTCTTCGGCTAAGTTGCTTGGGTCGGTAGCGGTTTCGCCAGCCTGATAGGTTTTGCCGTTGACGGTAAATTCAGTAACTTCCAATTTACCGAACGGTTGGTCGCCAAGAGTGCTCGTTGTTAGATTCAGTACATTGCCAGTTTTCAGGTGTTTACTACCACTATACATATATTCTTCGATATGAAATTGCCAATCGGTGCTTAGTGTGGAGTATCTACCATCAATGGTGGCCGACTGCTGATTCAAGTGCAGGGAGCCGGTGAGGGTTTCGGTGGTATTACTGTCTGAGACGGTGGTGGTAATTTCAGGAACACTGCCGGTGTAGCCGTTTTTCGGTTTGAAGTCGAAAGAACCGTCGGCACGCATTTGCAGGGTACCGATGCCGTCGGCCAATTCAACCGTACTGCCTGCGGCATGGCTCACGGTTTGGCCGTCGGCGGTTTTTACTGTAAAAGAAACCAGCTTTTTAGTGGTTTCCGTACGATCCCAAGCGTGGCCGGAAATACCGGTTTCGCTGTTGCCGTTATACGTAACCGGCGGTAAAACATTTGATTTTTGCGGTAGATTGCCGCTGGTGATAACGGCTTGAGAGCTCAGCATTTTGTCGCCGTGCTGTATCACATAGTTGATAACCAACGGCTCTGTTGTTGAGTCATAGCTTTGGCTTACACTAAATTCGCCGTTGGGGGACACAATAACACCCCTATAGGCTGCATAGCCGTTTACCGTGTATCCAACGATGTGAGGGCTGCCTGCTGAATTTAATTGGGCAGAAGAAATGGTATTGGCCAAAAGATTGCCGCTAACTTGCCATTCAGGCTTATCACTTTGATGTAAACTAGTGGTGAAGTGTTCACCCCGATCGACTATCCAACTCATAATATTCTCTCTGTTTTTTCAAAAAAGTTGTAAACACGCCAGCTGCGCGGGCGGCTGGCGAATAAATGACCCCTTGGTTGTAATCAATTTAAAGTTTTATGTTTTTCTGACGGGCTTTGTGTTTTTACTGTTTAAATTGTAATGGTTCCCATCTATCTGGTTATTTTATGATGTTAGATTAGAAAAATAAAGAACAAAATCGAATAAAATTAATTATTTAAAAACAAACAGCAAAAAAATTAATATCATTTATTTAAGAAAAGTGTTTCCATTCACAATAAAATGCCTGTCTGAAAAAATTAAGTTTTTCAGACAGGCATTATTTTTTGTAGATAACTTTAACAACAGTTCATCATACAAAAGATACCAAAACTGCTTAAACCTGTGGCACGCCGTTCAACAAATCATCCAGCGTTAAACCGGTGGCGTTTTGGATGGTCACGGTGTTTTGATAAGTCGGAGTGTAGCCGTGATTTTGGTGTACTGAAGTGGTGAAACTCAGTACCCCGCTGGCGGCATCCCATTGCGGTGAGCTATCGGCCGCTAAATTATCCAGCACGATGGTATCCAGACCTTTGGTGAAATCGGTGATGATATCGTGGCCGCTATCACCGCTGAAGATAAAGGTATCTTTACCGCCCTTGCCGGTGAGGGTGTCGTTGCCGCTGCCGCCGATCAGGATATCGTCACCGCCGGCACCGATCAGTTTGTCGTTGCCGCCTTGCGGGGCGGTTTTATGCAGATCCCAGTTGTGGTAGTCCTGAATAAACTTGGCCATATCCGCATCGGTATAGGTTTTACCGTTAGAGCGCAGCGAATCGCGCACGGCATCGAGGCTGTTGATGTATTGATCGCCTTCGAATGATTGGTTGTTGGCATCCCGGCCGTATAAGTGATCGACATACAAATGATCGCCAAGCAAAATCACCTTGCCGATATTGGCACCCAGCGTGTCTGCCGACAATACGCTATCGCTGGAGCGGTCTTGATTCACGTCGCCGATCATCACACCGGTATTGTCGCTGCCGCGCAGGGCGACGCTGTTGCCTTCGTGCAGGCTGCCTCGCGAGTATTCGAAGCCGTCGTAAGTAAACTTCAGCACCGAACTATCGGTTTTTTCGCCGTTGCTCACGGTATAACCGATATCGCCTTGATAATACTGGTTGGTGTGGTTGCTGACAAAGCTGAACTGTCCGGTAGATTTCAGCTCGAACGTGCCGGCGCTGAGTTCCACCACCGAATCTGGCGCGTGATGTACGCCGTCAATCACAAAGTCGGTAACCTTGATATCGCCGTCCAGCGGTTTGCCGTTCACCGTATGCTCGGTATTGGTGAGCACCGAGCCGATGCCGTTATGCACCGCCTGCCAAGTTTCGTCGCCGTCAACCAAGGTGGCCAGTTTTGTCGGATTGCTGTGCAGAATATCGTTTTGGCTGTTGTCGAGGGTGAAATCCACCGAAGAAGTACCGATTTTACCGCCGTGGCTGATGGTGTAGGAAGCATGATAGTGGTAGGCTTTCTCGGCGGCGGCGGCACCGTTCACTTTCAACAAACCGTCGCTGTGAATCACAAAGGTGCCGATATCGGTTTTGGCGATTTGGCCGGCCGAATAGGTTTTGCCGTCCAAGGTGTAGGAAGTGACTTTGAGTGATTTGTCGTCCAACAGATAGGCGTGTGCTGAATTGCCGTAGTAGGTCAGCGTATCGTTGTCGTCATACGGTGTCGGCTCGGCGTTTTTCAGCTTGTCGCCCGCTTTCAAAAACAGCGAGGAAGAGGAAGCTTTGCTGCCGTTACTGACGGTAAAGGCGATTTCAGGAATCGACCAGCCTTTTTTGAAGTTGGGCAGATCGCGGGCGTTGATGTAATAGCTGCCGTCGCGGTTGAGGGTAAGTAAACCTAAATTAGCGATTTCAACGGTTTGGTTGGCGGCGTAATAGCTGTTGCCGACGCGGAAACCCGCAATATAAGGCTTGTCGGTGTGGGCGTAGTGGTCAAACAGATTACCGGCTTCCATCTGATGATCGAGTACGTGGGTTTGGGTTAGCTTGGCATGGGCATCGGCTTTGCTGTTGGCTTCTGCATACGGTTTAGCTTTCAGACCGTCGGCCAGATTGAAATGAGCCACCGAAGTATCGGTTTGGGTGCCGTTCGCCGAATTCAACTCAACCGTGTAGTGAACATCCGGCATTTTGGTACCGGGTATCTGCTGACCTTCTATGCTCAACCGATAATAGCCGTTGCGGTTTACGGTAAAAGTACCGAGGCCGTAAATGGCAGCCACATCGTCAAATTGGTAGTTTTTGCCGTCGATAGAAAAACCGGTTAATTCGGATTGTCTGCCAAAAACGAAGTCAAACGGCAATTCCAGCAAACTACCCTCAGTAAACTGGCCGGTTACATTGATGTTTTCATCAGCATCCGGGAAGGTGGGATAGAGCGAATCGCCAGGCGGAAAAGTGTAGTTCGGGGCAACGCTACGATCTTCGTTGTTATGATAGGTGCCGACATCCAGTGTGCCGACGCCCGATTTGCTGCCGTTGCTGAAAGTGTAGTCAACCGAGTGGCTGCTTACCCCTTCGCCGGTGGCAAAATAAACATAGGTACCGTCGCGCTGGATGGTGAAGTCTTCCTGTAGGCCGGAGTAATCTTTAGCCGTTTCACCCGCCTGATAAGTTTTGCCGTCGAAGGTAAACTCGGTGACTTCCAGCTTACCGAACGGCTTACCGTCGAGCTTGCTGGTGGCGCCGGTCAGCACATTGCCGGCTCCCATGTATTGGTCGCCGATATAAAACGCGCCGGAATGCTGTTGCTGATCGGCGGTCAGCACGGAGCGCGAACCTTCGGCAGAGTCAGCTGAATGCTGGCTCAACTGAATGGTGCCGGTGAGCGTTTTGCCGGCTGCATCTAAAACAGTAGTGGTGATTTCGGGTACTTCGCCGGTATAGCCGTTTTTCGGTTTGAATTCGAAAGAACCGTCGGTACGCATCTGCAGGGTACCGATGCCGTCGGCCAAATCAACGATACTGCCAGCGGCATGGCTGGCGGTTTGGCCGTCGGCAGTTTTTACCGTAAAGGAAACCAGTTTTTTACCGGCTTCGGTGCCTTCCCAAGCGTGGCCGGCGATGCCGCTTGCATGGTTGCCGACATAATGCGCCGCCGGTAACACGCCTGCTGTTTGCGGCAATTTGCCGCTGCTGATCACCGCTTGGGAAGCCAGTGTGCTGTGACCCTGCTGTATCACATAGTCGATCACAATCGGTTTGGTCCAGCTGTTATTCGTGCTGACCGCAAAATGACCGTTGCTCTCAACCCCTACCTGAACCGCGCCGTAAGGAGCGGGATAGTTAATATAACCGTTTTTGTCGGGTACATAGCCGTTAACGGAATAGGAAACAATCCGCGGGCTGTCAACCGCGCCGCTCGGCACCGACGTTACCGTATTGGCCAATAAGTTGCCTTCAGCCTTCCATTCGGCGCGGTGGGTGTTGCTGTATTGCAGCTTGGTCGTGAAATGCTCACTTCTATCAGTCATCCAATTCATAATATTCTCTCTTTGTTTTACAGACTCTTCTTAACACGCCCACCGAGCAGGCGGCAGGCAACGGGTCCCTTTGGGTACAACCAATGCAAAGCTTTATATGATTCTGATATAGCAGATTTTTTTCTTTAGCCTAAATGACTTCTGCATACCTTTTCATTTTATGATATTAGAATGAGAAGATAAAGCATAAACTTGAATAAAAGATGAATTTTAAAAAAGAAGTAGCAAATAAAACGAATGGCGGTTGCTTTTAAGAAAAATGCCTGTCTGAAAAAGCTAGGTTTTTCAGACAGGCATTGTTTTGGCTACGGCTTTACCAACCGTTCATCAGATACAAGATACCGAAACCATTACACCTGCGGCACCTTATTCAACAAATCATCCAGCGTTAAGCCTGCGGCGTTTTGGATGGTCACGGTGTTTTGATAGGTGATTGGTGTCTCGCCGGAAGCCGGAGTCACCGAAGTCGTGAAACTCAACACGCCACTGGCGGCATCCCATTGTGGCGTGCTGCCGGTCGATAGACCATCCAGCACAATGGTATCCAAACCTTTGGTGAAATCGGTAATGATATCGTGGCCGCTGTCGCCGCTGAAGATAAAGCTATCATGGCCGCCTTTGCCGGTGAGGATGTCGTTGCCGCTGCCGCCAATCAGAATATCGTCGCCGCCGGCACCGGTCAGTTTATCGTTGCCGCCTTGCGGAGCGGTTTTATACAGTTCCCAATCACGGTAGTCCTGAATAAACTTAACCATATCTGCATCGGTATAGCTTTTACCGTCAAAGCGCAGCGAATCGCGTACGGCATCAAGGCTGTTGATGTATTCCTTGCCGTAGAAGGATTGGTCGTTAGCGTCGTGGCCGAATATCTGGTCAACATTGAGATGATCGCCAAGCAAAATCACCTTACCGATGTTGGCGCCCAGCGTGTCCGCCGACAATACGCTGTCGCTGGAGCGGTCTTGGTTCACGTCGCCTATCATCACGCCGGTATTGTCGCTGCCGAGTAAGGAAACGTCGTTTCCTTCCGCTAGGCTGCCGCGCGAATATTCGAAGCCGTCGTAGCTAAACTTCAGCACCGAACTATCGGTTTTTTCGCCGTTACTCACGGTATAGCCGATATCGCCTTGGTAATACTGATTGGTGTGGTTGCTGACAAAGCTGAACTGGCCGGTAGACTTCAGCTCAAACGTGCCAGCGCTGAGTTCCACCACCGAATCGGGCGCGTGATGCACGCCGTCAATCACAAAGTCGGTGACCTTGATGTCGCCGTCCAGCGCTTTGCCGTTTACCGTATGCTC
>CALFOA010000297.1 GCA_937919795.1 uncultured Neisseria sp. | reverse complement strand
ATCAAAATCACCATTCAGGAAAACTACCGCCACATCGAGCACGTGAAGCGCTATACCGCCTTCGGTTTCGGTACCGAACAAGGCAAACTCTCCAGCGTGAACAGCTTTATCTTAACCGCCGAAGCGATGGGTGTACCGGTAGAGCAAGTCAGCACCACCACTTACCGCCCGGCTTATACCCCGGTAAGTTTGGGCGCCTTGGCAGGTTTGGATGCCGGTAACACTTTCGATCCCGAGCGCATCACCGCCATGCACGAGAGCCATGTGGCGCGCGGTGCCGAGTTTGAGCCGGTCGGCCAATGGCTGCGCCCTTGGTACTTCCCCAAAGCCGGCGAAGACATTCATGCGGCAGTCAACCGTGAATGCTTGGCGGCTCGCAACAGCGTGGGCGTAATGGATGCCTCTACGCTGGGTAAAATCCAGATCGATGGCCCCGATGCCCGCGAATTCCTCAACCGCATCTATTCCAACGCTTGGTCTAAGCTGGAACCCGGCAAATGCCGCTACGGCCTGATGCTGGATGAAAACGGCATGGTGATGGACGACGGTGTTACCGCTTGCGTCAGCGAACAGCAGTTCTACATGACCACCACCACCGGCGGTGCCGCCCGTGTGTTGAGCTGGTTGGAACTGTGGCATCAGAGCGAATGGCCGGAACTGAAAGTATGGATGACTTCGGTAACCGACCATTGGGGTACCATTGCCGTGGTTGGCCCGAAAGCCCGCCAAGTGCTGCAAAAGCTGTGCGACGACATCGATTTCTCAGCCGAAGCCTTCCCGTTTATGGAATGGAAAGCCGGCACGGTAGCCGGTTTGCCCGCCCGCGTGTTCCGCGTATCCTTCTCCGGCGAATTGGCTTATGAGATCAATGTGGAAGCCGGTTACGGCCACTATTTGTGGGAACAGGTAATGGCAGCCGGTGCCGAGTTCGACATTACCCCTTACGGCACCGAAACCATGCACGTATTGCGGGCGGAAAAAGGCTTTATTATTGTCGGCCAGGATACCGATGGCTCCGTTACCCCGATCGACTTGGGCATGGGCTGGGCGGTCGGCATGAAGAAACCGTTCTCCTTCCTCGGCAAACGTTCACTCGCCCGTAGCGATACTGCACGCAGCGACCGCAAACATCTGGTGGGCTTGTTCCCGCAAGATCCGAAAACCGTTATTCCGGAAGGCGCTCAGATTGTGGCCGATGCCAATATCAAGGTGCCGGAAGCCGGTGGCTATGATCCGAAAGTGCCGCTGTTGGGCCACATCACCTCCAGCTATTACAGTGCTTTCCTTGGTCGCTCCATCGCCATGGCGGTAGTCGTGGATGGCCGCAACCGCATCGGGCAAACCCTGTATGCCTTCAGTCAAGGTAAATTGATTCCGTTCACCGTAGCCGAAAGCTCGGTATTTGTGGATGCCAAAGGAGAACGTCAACATGGTTGATACAACACTGGTACAAAAATGGGAAACGCCTTTGCATCTGCAATGGGCTGATTTGAATGTAGAAGCCGCGATTGATAGCGTGAATTACAGCAGCGGTGGTGCGTTGGGGTTTATCTATCTGCGCGGATTGGTCAATGATACGGCGTTTACGCAAGCGGTGGCTTCCGTTTTGGGCGGCAACATCCCTACCCAACCCAAACAAACGGTGTACACTAAACAAGCCGCCATCTTGTGGCTATCGCCCGACGAATGGCTGCTGGTGTGCTCTTATGCCGAGAAAAACGATTTGCTGAACCAACTGCAAACCGCACTGCAAGGCGTATACGCCCAAGTGGTGGACAACAGCGGCGGCTTTATGCTGATGCGTATCCACGGCAAGGAAGCCACTACCATTCTGCGCCACATTTCACCGTACAACTTTGAGGCTTTACAGACAGGCCAATGTGTACAAACCGTGGCGAAGAAAACCACGGTGGTGGTGGTGAAAGTGGCCGAGAACGATTATGCCTTCATTTTCCGCCGCAGTTTTGCCGATTATTTGTGGCGAATTCTGCAAAAAACCGCCAAGCCTTACGGCTATGCTTTGCAAAAAGAATGGCAATTTGAAGATGCGGATTGGCAGCGCTATACCGCCTAATCTCACGAAATAAGTCGTTCAACATCCCTGCTTGCTCACCCAAGCAGGGATTTATTTTTTCAACAATGTCGTTTTTAGATGATAGGATGTCGGTTTTATCACGCGGCTGACAGATGAAAGCCAGTAAGTTATGCTTAAGAAAAGGGGAAAACCCGTGTTAAGGAAAATAAGATGAGCGTAGCAAACCATTCTAATCAACATAAAACCCAGAAAATCGGTTTTATTTTACTGCGCGGTTTTACCATGCTCAGCTTTGCCAGCGTGATTGAAGTGATGCGCATGACCAATTATTTAAGCCAGAGCGAATTGTATTCTTGGCATGTTTATCAAGATCAGGATGATGCCTGTGCCAGCAACGGTTTACACGTTGCGAACACCATCAGAAAAGAAGAATTATTCGAATGTGATATTGTTTTTGTCTGCGGCGGAATTCATGTACAAACTGCCACTACAGCTTCCATTAAACAGCTACTGCAACAACTAGCGGCACAAGGAAATATTATTCTCGGCGGATTATGCACCGGCTCAATTGCGCTCGCCTTGGCCAATTTAATGGATGGTTATCATAGCGCGGTGCACTGGGAAAGCCTGCCGGCAGCCAAAGAAGCATTTTTAAAAGTGAAATTCGGCGAACAATTATACGTCATCGATAAAGACCGTTATACCTGCTCGGGCGGTACCGCTGCTATTGATATGATGTTGCAACTGGTTCGCCTCCAGCACGGCAAAGCGCTGGCCACTTCGGTATCGCAACAATTTGTGGTCGATCGAATCCGCGATGCCTCTACCACTCAGTATCTGGTCTATACCGAAAACATGGGGCCCGGTTACGAGCATGTGCGCGCCGCCATCGAATTGATGCAGGCCAATCTGGATGAGATTCTCTCGATGCAGGAAATCGCCAATTTGATCCCGCTTTCTTTACGGCAGATGGAGCGTTTGTTTAAACGCTACTGCCATGTTTCACCGGCGCAATATTATCTACGCCTACGCCTGCAACGCGCCAAAGAATTGTTGGCGCAAACCAGCATGAGCATCATGCAGGTAACGGTTGCCTGCGGCTTTTCAACTTCTTCCCACTTTTCCAAAGCCTACCGCAACTATTATGGCTACTCGCCGCGCGAACAGCGCAAGCCTACCGATCCGTCTTTAACTTATAAAGTGGCTGGATCAGGCGGCGTAATTAGCCATGTCTAAATCACATATAGCGAAAGTAATAAAGAATTGATACAAGGCAGCGAGCTGAAGAC
>CALFOA010000296.1 GCA_937919795.1 uncultured Neisseria sp. | reverse complement strand
CGCCCGCCTTCCCCGCATAAAGCTTTTAAAAACAGCGAAAAAGGCGTAAAATTCCCGCCCTAATATTATTTCCTTCAGGCAGTGTCGAACTGCCTGTTTTTCATAGGCAAACAAAATGACCGCACAACAACCGCACAACGAAGAGCTTCAGCTCGACGAAAACCAGATTATGGCGCTGCGCCGCGAGAAATTGCAGGCTTTGCGCCAGCAAGGTATCGCGTTTCCCAACGATTTTCAGCGTGATGCTTTTGCGCAGGATTTGCAAAACCAATACGGCGAATTGAGCAAGGAAGAGCTGGATCCGCAAGGCGTTCCGGTGAAAATCGCCGGCCGCATGATGTTGAAACGCGCGATGGGCAAGGCCAGTTTTGCGACCGTGCAAGATGTTTCCGGCCAGATTCAGCTGTATATCAACAATCAAGGTGTGGGCGAAGAGGCGCACGAAGCGTTTAAACATTGGGATTTGGGCGACATCGTCGGTGCCGAAGGTACGCTGTTTAAAACCAACCACGGCGAATTGACCGTGCGCGTGTCTACCATCCGCCTGCTCACCAAATCGCTGCGCCCGCTGCCCGACAAACATAAAGGCTTAACCGACCAAGAGCAGAAATACCGCCAGCGTTATGCCGACCTGATTACCAACGCCGATTCGCGCGACACTTTTATCAAACGCAGCCAGATTATCCAATCGGTGCGCAACTATATGGTGGGCGAGCGTTATCTGGAGGTGGAAACGCCGATGATGCACCCGATTCCCGGCGGTGCCACGGCCAAGCCGTTTGTGACCCACCACAATGCGCTGGATATGCCGCTCTATCTGCGGATTGCCCCCGAGCTGTATCTGAAACGCTTGGTGGTCGGCGGCTTAGAGCGTGTGTTTGAAATCAACCGCAGCTTCCGCAACGAAGGCATGAGCACCCGCCACAACCCCGAATTCACCATGATGGAATTCTACGAAGCCTTCTGCACCTACGAGCGCATGATGGAGATGACCGAAGGCATCATCCGCAGCGCGGCCAAAGCGGTGTGCGGCACGGCGAAAGTGAGCTACAGCGGCAAAGAAGTGGATTTGGAAAGCCCGTTTGAGCGCTTAACCATTCTGCAGGCGATCAAAAAGTACAATCCGCACTACACCGATGAGCAGTTGAACGATGCCGAGTGGCTGAAAAAAGAAATCGTGAAACACGGCGAAAAAATCCCGCCGTCGCCCGGTATCGGCAGCTTGCAACTGGCGCTGTTTGAAGGCTGCGCCGAAGGCCAGCTGTGGAACCCGACCTTTATCATTGATTATCCGGTGGAAGTATCGCCCTTGGCGCGTGCTTCCGACAGCAAACCCGGCCTCACCGACCGTTTCGAGCTGTTTGTAGTCGGCCGCGAGCTGGCCAACGGCTATTCGGAGTTGAACGACCCCGAAGACCAAGCCGCCCGCTTTAAGGCGCAAGTGGAACAAAAAGACGCCGGCGACGACGAGGCGATGCACTACGATGCCGACTACATCCGTGCGATGGAATACGGCCTGCCGCCCACCGGTGGCTGCGGCATCGGTTTAGACCGCTTGGTGATGCTGCTTACCGATGCGCCGTCTATCCGCGATGTGATTCTGTTCCCGCAAATGCGTCCGGAGTAAACGGAATAGTTTTTTGTTTTTGAAACAATGAAATGCCTGTCTGAAAGTATTATTCAGACAGGCATTTTTACATCGTATGATCTTACGTTAAATAATATGGTTATGTGCACTCAAACACACTGGGAGCGCGGGCGGCTCGCCCGCAGGCAAGCGGTACGCTTGCATTAAACGCTTGAAACCAAGCAAATACTTAATTTGTATACTGTAAGTTTGCCCGCAGGGCAAATG
>CALFOA010000295.1 GCA_937919795.1 uncultured Neisseria sp. | reverse complement strand
TTATAACGAATGTAAGCCGTTAGGAATGCCTGTCTGAAAGTAATCGGTTTCAGACAGGCATAGATTTTTGCAAAGTCGCTTTTGTGAGTATGGTTTGTTTATCTGCAACGTGGTTCCTTCCCCTGCTTTTAGCGGGGGAAGGTTAGGATGGGGGTGTTTGAGTTGAGGGATCAATGTTTCTCTTCACTCGACCAGCCACCCTTCCCCTAACCCCTGATGCCGCTGCATGGTTTCACTAGCGAGTTAAAGCGAGCGTGTGAAACCGCACTCTTTGAGAAGCGGGACGGGGAATATATTGCCGTAATTTCTACCATTTCAGTAATAATGGCATCATTGGATAGCGACAGAGACAAAAGATTCCTCACCAAAAACGCCTGAGCGAAATACTCAGGCGCGGGGTTTACTGCTCTTCTTCTTTTGCGCGTATCGCCATCAAGGTATGCAGGCGACGGTTGTCGGCGCGGGCGACGGTAAACTGCAAGCCGCCGAGACTGACTTTTTCACCGCGCACCGGCAGATGTTCTAATTCCTGAATAATCAGGCCGCCGATGGTGTCGGCTTCCTCATTGCTAAAATCGGTGCCGAAATATTCATTAATGTCTTCGATTTCGGTGGTGGCTTTGATGCGCCAGCGTTCGCTGGAAACGGCAAAAATATTGTCGGCCGAATCGTCTTCATCGAATTCGTCTTCGATGTCGCCTAAAATCTGCTCGATGATGTCTTCAAAGGTGACCAAGCCGGAAATGCCGCCGTATTCGTCGACTACTACCGCCATGTGGTGGCGTTGCTCACGAAACAGCTTCAATAAGGCATTCAGCGATTTGCTCTCGGGTACAAACACCGCCGGACGCAGTAGTTGTTCCAGATTGAAAGTTTCGTTGCCGAACGCCGATTTCAGCAAATCTTTGGCATGCAAAATGCCTAAAACATTGTCTTTGTCTTCGCCGATTACCGGAAAACGCGAATGGGCGGTTTCAATTACATGGGCAACGATGCGCTCCAAGCTGTCGGAGGCTTTAATCACATCCATCTGCGAGCGGGTAATCATCGCATCGCGTACGTCAAGGCCGTGGAAATCCAATACTTTTTCCATGCGTTGCAAAGTATCGGCATCGAATACAGCTTGGTCGTGTGCCTGCCGCAACAGTCCCACCACTTCTTCAGCGGTTTCGGGCGCATCATTGGCAATGCGGTTGATCAGGCGTTCAAAAAAGCCCGGTTTCGACGAGTGTTCGTCCATTTAGCGTTCATCCTGAGAATAAGGGTTGGCGTATCCTAACTGATTCATCAGCTTGATTTCAAGTGCTTCCATGATTTCCGCTTCTTCATCGTCGAGGTGGTCGTAGCCCATCAGATGCAGCGTGCCGTGCAGGGTGAGGTGGGCAAAATGCGCATCGGCGGTTTTGCCTTGCTCGGCCGCTTCGCGCAACACCACCTGCGGGCAAATAATCAAATCGCCGCTGAGCACCTCGTTGTCGGCATCAAACCAGCTTTCGCCTTCGTTTAAGGCAAAGCTTAACACATTGGTGGCATAGTCTTTTTGCCGGTAATCGCGGTTGTAGGCGCGCGCTTCGTCTTCATCGAGTAGAATCAGGCTGATTTCGGCGCGGCGGTATTCGTTTTTCACGGCCTGCCACGCCCAGCGGCGGAAATCGCGCTCGGCGGGCAGCGCATCGATGCTGCTGCGGTTGCCGAAATGGAAAGGGAAGCGGGCGTGCAGTTGTTGCAAAAAAGCGGAACGTTTGGCGGTTTTCATGGAATCTGTTCAGAGAAAAAATTAAATCGTGCTGCGGCGGGCGGTATAACGGCGTGCCAGCCATACCACCAAGCCAATCACCAGCAAAACGGCCAACACCGGTACAAACAGGCTGAGTGCGGTCATCACCACCGCCATACCGGTTTCGGCGGCCGACACCACCGGATTGGCCAAACCGCCGCTGGCTGCGGTGCTGGCCACGCGGGTAGTGGCCGCGGTGCCTTTAATCGCTGCCGCCGCCCCGCCGCCGGCAATAATCGCCAGCGCCCAAGTCACCGCCGGGCTGAGGTCGGCGGCGGTGGACGCAACCACCGCGGTACCGGCCAAACCGGCCAAGGGAACCGCCAGCGTATCGAGTAGGTGGTCGAAATAAGGCACCAGATAGCCGACGGCTTCGGCCAGCGTGGCGACGCCCAAGATGGTGATGGCGACGGGTGAGGCTAGCCATTGCCAGCTTTCGTTTAACGGCCACATACCGAAATAGGCAGAAAGGCTGAGGGCAAACAGCGGCAGAAACACGCGAAAACCGGTGCTGGCGGCCAAGCCGATGCCGAGCGCGATGCTGATCAGGGTGGTGAAGGTCATGGCGGATTCTGGGCGGTTGGTTAAAGATTTCAGGCCATTATAACAAACGGTTATGGGAAGGGTGGCTGGGCTTGGTTTTTTTCAGACAGGCATTGCTGGGAGCGCGGGCGGCTCGCCCGCATTTACC
>CALFOA010000294.1 GCA_937919795.1 uncultured Neisseria sp. | reverse complement strand
AGTATTTTTAACGCAGCAGATGCGTTTTTAGGGCGAAAAAGATGATGATATATGAATGGTCAGTTTGTCCTAACACTCGTTACTTTACACCCGAGCGCGTATAATTATTCACCCGGCTCGGGTGTCGGAATTTTACGGAATCATCATGACAGAAAAAAATGAACGCGGCGGCATCGGTAAAGCGTTGAAAAAATATTTAATTACCGGGGTATTGGTGTGGCTGCCGATTGTGGTGACCGTATGGGTGCTCACCTACATCATTAATGCTTCCGACCAGCTAATCAACCTGATTCCCAGCCGCTGGCGCCCCGAAAACTATACCGGCGGCTTAAAAATCCCCGGCCTTGGGGTAATCGTGGCGGTGGTGGTATTGTTTGTCACCGGCGTGTTTGCCGCCAACGTATTGGGGCGTAAAATTCTGGAAGGCTGGGACAGCCTGCTCGGCCGCATTCCGGTGGTGAAATCGATTTATTCCAGCGTGAAAAAAGTGTCCGAATCGCTGTTGTCCGACAACGGTCGTTCGTTTAAAACCCCGGTATTGGTGCCGTTCCCGCAGCCGGATATTTGGACGATTGCTTTTGTATCCGGCAGCATTCCGGCTGTGATAAAGAAAAGCCTGTCTGAAACGGAAGAATACGTTTCCGTTTATGTGCCGACCACGCCGAACCCCACCGGCGGTTACTACATCATGGTGAAACAAAGCGATATCCGCGAGCTGGACATGAGCGTGGATGATGCCTTGAAATATGTGATTTCGCTGGGTATGGTGATGCCGGACGATTTGCCGTTAAAACACAAAAAAGCAGTACCGGTGCTGGAAGACAAAACGGCAGAAACCGAAGCCAAAGAAAACAAAGAATAAAGCCATGAATAAGCAGCCCAGCCAGCATTGGCAAGCCGATGTTTATGCCGACAACGCCCGTTTTGTCGCCGATTACGGCGTGCCTTTGTTGGATATTCTTGCACCACAACCGCATGAGCGGGTGTTGGATTTGGGCTGTGGCGATGGTGTATTAACACAAAAAATCGCAGAATGCGGTTGCGAAGTAATCGGCATAGACGGCAGCGAGCAACTGGTGGCCGCTGCCCGTGCCAACGGCATTGATGCCCGAGTTGGCGATGGTCAGAAACTGGCTTTTCAGCAGGAATTTGATGCGGTATTTTCCAATGCGGCGCTGCATTGGATGATGCAGGCGGAAGCGGTGGTGGCAGGCGTGGCCACCGCATTGAAACCGGGCGGTCATTTTGTCGCCGAAGCGGGCGGGCAGGGTAATATTGCCGTGATTCAGCAGGCGCTGGAACAGGCTTTGGCGAAACAACACTTGCAGGCGCGTACTTGTTGGTATTTTCCGTCGGCAGAAACTTATCGCGGATTGTTAGAACAACACGGTTTTGAGGTGCTTCAGATAGGCCTTTATCCGCGACCGACGGTATTGCCGACCGGCGTGGCCGGATGGCTGGCTACTTTTGCCGAGCCGATGCTGCCGCAAATGGATGCCGCCACCAAGCAAGCCGTATTGCAAGCAGCGGCGGATGAAGCCGAGCGGCAACTGCCGCAGGAAAACGGCTTGCCGGTAGCAGATTATGTGCGACTGCGTTTTGTTGCAGTCAAAAAATAACATTTTATTTACCTATTGTTAGTCTTCATACAAGAAAGAACTTTATGCGTACCAATTATTGTGGCTTGATTAGCGAGCAATACTTAGACCAAACCGTTACCGTGAAAGGCTGGGTACACCGCCGGCGCGACCACGGCGGCGTGATTTTTATCGACTTGCGCGACCGTGAAGGCGTGGTTCAGGTGGTGATTGACCCGGATACCCCCGAAGCCTTCCAAACTGCTGATTCGGCGCGTAACGAATATGTATTGAACATCACCGGCCGCGTGCGCAACCGCCCCGAAGGCACCACCAACGATAAAATGATTTCCGGCAAAATTGAAATTTTGGCCAAAGAAATTGAAGTGTTGAATGCCGCCGCAACGCCGCCGTTCCAAATCGATGATGAAAACCTCAGCGAAAACGTGCGCTTAACCAACCGCGTGATTGATTTGCGCCGCCCCGCCATGCAGCGCAACCTGCGCCTGCGTTACCAAGTGGCGATGGGCGTGCGCCGTTATCTGGATGCGCAAGGCTTTATCGACATCGAAACGCCGATGCTCACCCGTTCCACTCCCGAAGGTGCGCGCGATTATTTAGTGCCGAGCCGCGTGCATCCAGGCGAATTTTTTGCCTTGCCGCAATCACCGCAGCTGTTTAAACAACTGCTGATGGTGGCCGGTTTCGACCGTTATTACCAAATCACCAAATGCTTCCGCGACGAAGATTTGCGTGCCGACCGCCAGCCTGAATTCACCCAGATCGATATCGAAACTTCGTTCCTGAACGAAGACGAAATCATGGACATCACCGAAAACATGGCCAAACAAGTGTTTAAAGACGCTTTGGGCGTGGAACTCGGCGATTTCCCGCGTATGCCGTTTTCTGAAGCGATGTTCTATTATGGTTCAGACAAGCCCGATATGCGCGTGTCGCTCAAATTCACCGAGCTGACCGAATTGATGAAAGGCGAAGAGCTGAAAGTATTCCGCACTGCCGCCGATATGAAGGGTGGTCGTGTAGTCGCATTGCGCGTGCCCGGCGGTGCCAAGTTCTCGCGTAAAGTGATTGACGAATATACCAAATTTGTCGGCATTTACGGTGCCAAAGGCTTGGCTTACATCAAAGTGAACGATGTCAGCAACCTGAGCAACGGTGAAGACAGCGGCTTGCAGTCGCCGATTGTGAAAAACCTGTCCGAGCACGCGCTGAAAGAAATCATCGCCCAAACCGGCGCCCAAAACGGCGACATCATCTTCTTTGGTGCCGATAAAGCCAAAGTGGTGAACGAAGCGATGGGCGCGCTGCGCATCAAAGTTGGTCACGAGCACGGCGTGGCAGACGGCTATTTTGTT
This sequence comes from uncultured Neisseria sp., assembly GCA_937919795.1. Classification (GTDB taxonomy): domain Bacteria; phylum Pseudomonadota; class Gammaproteobacteria; order Burkholderiales; family Neisseriaceae; genus Neisseria. The sequence goes on along the minus strand of CALFOA010000294.1, from coordinate 7,878 downwards.
GATGAATGGAAACCTTTGTGGGTAGTCGATTTCCCGATGTTCGAATACGACGAGGAAAACGACCGCTACGCCGCCATGCACCACCCCTTCACCTCACCGAAACCCGGTCATGAAGATCTGATGGAAAGCGATCCGGAAAACTGCCTAGCGCGCGCCTATGATATGGTGCTGAACGGCTGGGAAATCGGCGGCGGCTCTATCCGTATCCACCGCGCCGACATTCAGGAAAAAGTGTTTGCCGCGCTGAAAATTACGCCGGAAGAGCAGCAAAACAAATTCGGCTTCCTGCTGGACAACCTGAAATACGGTGCGCCCCCGCACGGCGGCCTGGCCTTCGGTTTGGACCGTTTGGTAACGCTGATGACCGGAGCCGAATCCATCCGCGACGTGATTGCCTTCCCGAAAACTCAGCGTGCACAGTGCTTGCTGACCAGTGCACCGAATGCGGTGGACGACAAGCAATTGCGCGAACTGAGTCTGCGCTTGCGCCAAAAAGCAGCGGAAAGCAAAGAAGGCTGAAACTGAAGTTTTGGCAGCCGTCTGAATTTTTCAGGCGGCTTTCGCTTCTTTTGATTATTCGATATAGTGAAATCACTAAACCACTGCTACGGCGTTGGCTCGCCTTGCCGTGCTACTCGTACTGTCTGCGGCTCGCCGCCTTGTATCAGTTATTTATTGATTTCACTATTTAATTAATATGAGAGTTTTAGCATGACTGATTCCTCCCAAGAACCCGTTCAAGAACCTGCAGCCGAAGGCGAACACAAGCGCAGTATCCGCAGTTTTGTTTTGCGCCAAGGGCACATGACCACCGCGCAGCAGCGGGCGATTGACAGCTTGTGGCCGCAATTCGGCGCGGATTATCAGGCTGAGGCGGCGGATTTAACCGCGCTGTTCGGCCGTGAAGCGCCCAAAGTGCTGGAAATCGGTTTCGGCATGGGTACCGCCACCGCCGAGATTGCCAAACGCCTGCCTGAAAAGGATTTTCTGGCGATTGATGTACATGGGCCGGGCGTGGGTAATCTGTTGAAGCTGGTGGAAGAAATGCAGCTCACCAACATCCGCGTGATGCGCCATGATGCGGTGGAAGTGGTGGAAAATATGCTGGCCGACGGAAGTTTGGACGGCATCCACATTTTCTTCCCCGATCCTTGGCACAAAAAACGCCACCACAAACGCCGCCTGATTCAGCCGCCGTTTGTCGCCAAGCTGTTGCCCAAGTTGAAAGTCGGCGGCTACATCCATCTGGCGACCGACTGGGAAGAATACGCGGTGCAAATGCTGGAAGTGTTGAGTGGTTTCGACAATCTGCAAAACACCGCCGCCGATTACGCATCGACACCGGATTACCGGCCGGAAACCAAATTTGAAGCGCGCGGTAAGCGTTTGGGACACGGGGTGTGGGATTTGGTGTTTACCCGAGTGGCTTAAGCGAATCAATGCCTGTCTGAAAAAGGTTTTTAGACAGGCATTGTTATTTTAAATTAACAGATAAAACAAAAGCTTATTTTAAAATTTGGGAGCGCGGGCAGCTCGTCCGCAGGCAAGCGGTGCGCTTGTATCAAACGGGTGAAATCCAGTGATGTTTAAATATTACCTGTGCAGTTTGTCCTGTGGACAAATGCGGACGAGCCGCCCGCGCTTCCAGGATTGCCTGTCTGAAACATCTTATAGCAGCCGTTTAAACCGGCTAAATTTGTCGCTGCGGCCGATTGCCGTTACAATCCCGTTCATCCGTTTTCCGATTGAGTGTTATGCAAGCCATCGATTATTGCCGTCAAAAAGCCGCCGAGAGCGGTTCCAGTTTTCTGGCCGGTTTCCGTTTTCTGCCCGAGCGGCAGAATCAGGCGATGACGGTGCTGTATGCGTTTTGCCGCGAGTTGGACGACGTGGTGGACGATTGCAGCGATGCCCAGGTGGCGCAGACCACGCTCAATTGGTGGCGCGTTGATCTGGCCAAGGTGTTCAACGGCGAGATGCCTGAGCATCCGGTGAATCAGGCTTTGCGCGAAATCGTTGCCAATTTTTCGCTGCCGCATGACGAGCTGGCGGCGATTATCGACGGTATGCAGATGGATTTGGAGCAGGCGCGTTATAGCGATTTTGAGAATTTAAAGCTGTATTGCCATCGGGTGGCCGGCGTGGTCGGCCGACTGATTGCGCGTATTCTGGGCTTTAGCAACCCCAAAACCCTAGATTATGCCGACAAAATGGGCTTGGCCTTGCAGCTCACCAACATCATCCGCGATGTCGGCGAAGATGCGCGCCGCGGTCGTATTTATCTGCCGGTAGACGAATTGCAGCGTTTTTCGGTACCGGCGCAAACCGTGATAGCAGGCAAAGCCACGCCTGAATTTGCCGCGTTGATGGCGTTTCAGATTGAACGCGCCAAGCAGATTTACCGCGAAGCGGTGGCGGTGTTGCCGCCGGAAGACAAACGCTCGCAGCGGGTGGGCTTGATTATGGGCAGCATTTATTATGCTTTATTGCAGGAAATCGAACGCGACGGCGTGCAAAATGTGTTGTCGTACAAAATCGCCATTCCCGGCCCGCGCAAAAAGCGGATTGCCTTGAAAACCTGGTTATTCGGATTTAAGCCATGACAAAACAAAAGCTTCCCAAAGTAGCGGTAATCGGCGGCGGCTGGAGCGGTTTGGCCGCTGCGGTGTCGCTGGCGCCGCGTGCCGATTTAACCCTGTTTGAAGCGGGTAAAAACGCCGGTGGCCGGGCGCGCAGTTTGGGTCGTGCGGCGGAAGGTTTTTCGTTTTTGGACAACGGCCAGCACATTATGCTCGGCGCGTATCACGCCATGCAGGTGTTGATGAAAACGGTGAGCGTGGATTTCAATCAGGCTTTTTTGAAAGCGCCCTTGCAATGGTATATGGCCGACGGCCTGCGTTTTCAGACAGGCATTCTGCCCGCGCCTTGGCATATTGTGCACGCCTTGCTGTTTGCCAAAGGAATTTCGTTTGCCGACAAAATCGCGCTGTCGCGCCAGATGCGTGCCTTGCAGTTGCGCAAGAGCAGTGAACCGGATCAAACGGTGGCGCAATGGCTGCGTGGTTGGAATGCTTCGCGGCTGTTGCAGGCCAATTTCTGGCAGCCTTTGGTATTGGGCGCGCTCAATACGCCGCTGACTTCGGCGAGTGTGAACACGCTGGCCAATGTGGTGCAGGACGGCGTGTGCGCCGATAAAGCCGCCAGCGATTATTGGCTGCCCAAGCAGGATTTGGGCGCGCTGCTGGCCGAGCCGGCGCTGGCTTGGTTGAAGCAGCAGGGCGCGAGTATCAGCTTGGGCGAGCGGGTAGGGCGTTTGCAACGGCAGGCGGACGGCCGTATTGCCATCGGCAACGAAGCATTTGATGCGGTGGTAACCGCCGTGGCACCTTATCATGCGGCGGCGCTGTGGCCGGAAAACACCCCGTCGGCCATTACCGCGCCGCTGGAAACTTATGATTATCATGCGATTACCACGGTTTATCTGCGTTATACCGAGCCGGTAAAACTCCCCGCCGTGCTGACCGGCTTTGCCGAAGGCACCGCGCAATGGTTGCTGGAACGCGGCCAATTGGGTGGGGATAAACAGGAAATTGCGGCGGTGATCAGCGTATCGGAAACGCTGAATATAGAAGGGCAAGCCGAGTGGATTTCACGCGTGCATGCCGATGTGAAACGGGTGTGCCCCGATGTTGGCGAGCCGCTAGCCGCCCGCGTGATTACCGAAAAACGGGCGACGGTAGCCAGCACGACGAACCGCGTCCGCCCCGATTGTGCCTGGCTGCACCACCAAGGGATTTATCCGGCCGGCGATTATCTGCACGCGCGTTATCCGGCCACGTTGGAAGCGGCGGTGCAAAGCGGGCAGGCGGCTGGGGCTTTATTGCTGGCGGATTGGCAGTCGAAGCAGTAAACTGTAAACAGTAAAAAGATTGATGAATGCCTGTCTGAACAAGGTTTCAGACAGGCATCTTAAAGGAAAAGGTAAAACACTATGAGCAGCGGACAACAATTGCAAGACAAAATCATTTTGGTGACCGGCGCGTCGCAAGGCCTGGGCGAACAGGTCGCCAAAAGCTATGCCGCGCAAGGGGCAACGGTGATTCTGGTAGCGCGCCATCAGAAAAAAATGGAAAAAGTGTACGACGACATCGTGGCCGCCGGTCATCCCGAGCCGTTTGCCGTGTGCTTCGATTTGCTGACGGCAGAAGAGAAGGAATTCGACAATCTGGCGATGACCGTAGCGCAGGCTACCGGTCGCCGTTTGGACGGCATCGTGCATTGCGCCAGCTATTTCTATGCGCTCTCGCCGCTGGATTTCCAAACCGTTGCCGAATGGGTGAATCAATACCGCATCAATACGGTGGCGCCGATGGCGCTTACCCGCGCGTTTTTGCCGCTATTGAAAGAATCGGCCGATGCTTCGGTGATTTTTGTCGGCGAGAGCCACGGCGAAACGCCGAAAGCTTATTGGGGCGGCTTCGGCGCTTCTAAAGCGGCGGTAAATTATCTGTGTAAAGTGGCGGCAGACGAGTGGGAACGCTTCGAGCACCTGCGCGCGAATGTGTTGGTGCCCGGTCCCATCAATTCGCCGCAGCGGGTGAAAACCCACCCGGGCGAGAGCGAGGAAGAGCGTAAAAATATTGGAGAAGTGATGCCGCAGTTTGTCTATTGGATGAGCAAAGAGAGCCGCGGCCGCAGCGGTGAGATTGTTTATCTTTAAGATGCTTCAAACAAAATGCCTGTCTGAAAACGAGTTTTCAGACAGGCATTTTTTAGCGATTAATTACCATGCAAAACGTCCCAACCAAACTTACCGATTAACACCACCAGCAAAGCCATAAAGCCGTAACGCAGAAAACGGGTGCCACCGCGTATGGCAAGCTGTGCGCCGGCGATGCCGCCGAGTAGGTTGGCGGCAGCCAAGGGCAGCGCCCATGCCCAGATGATGTAGCCGTTGGGCACAAAATAGCTGAGAGCAGCGAGGTTGGTGGTGATGTTGATGATTTTGGCCGAGGCGGTGGCGGTCATAAAATCAAAAGCGAAAAAGCGCACGAAAATAAAGGTGAGGAAACTGCCGGTGCCCGGGCCGAAAATGCCGTCGTACAAACCGATCAGCGCGCCGCTAAGCAGGCCGAGCCGGTATTCGCGCGAGCTGAGCGCCTGTTCGCGCACCGTTTGCCCAAGGCTTTTTTTGAAAAAGGTGTAAACAAACATACCTATCATTACTGCCAGCATCGCCGGTTTCATATAGTGTACCGGCACCCAGCTCACCAGCCGTGCGCCGAGATAGGAAAACACAAAAGCCAACAGCGCTGCGGGCAGCAGCATTTTCCAAGGTACGCGGATTTTGCGGACAAACTGATAGCCTGCCATCGTGGTGCCGCAGCAGGAAGCAAATTTGTTGGTGCCCATCACGGTGGCAACCGGCGTGGAAGAAGGCAGCAGGCTGAACAGGCCGGGGATTTGCAGCAAACCGCCACCGCCGACCGCCGCGTCCATCAGCCCGGCGAGAAAGCCGATGGTGAGTAAGAGCAGGATTTCGGATTCCATCAGGATTAAGATCCGGTAGTATTTTCAGACAGGCATTATACAGAATGCCTGTCTGAAAATACTATTCCGTAAACCATTAAAACGCCGGTATCCAAAAACGGATAAACCGGCGTTTTGCTGTTATTTTAAAGTATCAAACAGATTATTTGGTCCATTTGCTGCGGGCGCTGGCGCGCTCTTTCAAACGTGCTACCAGTTTCTCGCGGGTGCCGGGCGTGCCGTCTTCGCAGAAGCTGCGGTAGAGCACAGCGTGTACCGGCTCGGCGCTATTGAGAATGGCACCAATGGGTTGCCATTTCGCATTACGCGGTGTGATCCAGCGATTGTTAACGGTGTCGCCGTAGCCAAACACTTTATAAGATGAACGCTTTTCCTTATCACTCAGCGAGAACGAGGTAGAGGCGCAATACAATGCTTCGCTGGTTAAGTTGTCCATACCGTTGGCGGATTGAACATTTAAGGTATAGCGAATAGTGTCATCGGGAGCGAGGGTGATGCTGTTTAAATCAATCAGCGCGCGTTGCGGGAAATCGCGGGAAACATAGAGGGGAAACCAATCGGCTGAAGCATCGGGCATGGCAGGCAGCGGAATATTGGCTTCTTTGAATTGCGGATCAACTTCCTGGCCGTTGCGCTCGATATAGCGGGTATTGACCTTGGTATCTTTTTGATTGGTAACGATTTCGGCGAAAGCGTGGCTGGCTAGTAAAGCCAGCGGCAGTAAACATAAACGGCGCATGGGAAGCACTCCTGTCGACGGAAAAAACATCGGCATTGTAGCATTGTTGGCGGTTTCTGCATCAGCCTGAGCAAATCTTTACTGGATTTATAGTAGGAGAGCAGCCTATCTTTACGCTGTATTTTCCGGTGGCAAGCGTTATAATTAATCAATTTTCCCCTCCACTCGAAACAGAAAGCTGCCATGAGCGAACACACTTTAGACGTTACCGGCCTGAAATGCCCGCTGCCGATTTTGCGCGCCAAAAAAGCGCTGGCGCAATTGCAGGGGGGCGACGTGTTGACCGTATTGGCCACCGATGCCGGAGCGCCTGATGATTTTGCTGCTTTTTGTCGCCAAACCGGCCATATTTTGCAGCATTCCGGCGAAGATGGCGGCGTGTTTAAGTTGGTGCTCGTGCACAAGTAAAACAACAATGCCTGTCTGAAAAAACTAAGGAACCGATATGCAAACCCTTACCCTGATCCAGCCCGATGATTTCCACCTGCACGTGCGCGACGGTGAAGCGCTCAAAGCCGTAGTACCTTATACTGCCCGCCAGATGGGGCGAGCGCTGATTATGCCGAACCTGAAACCGCCGGTCACCACCGTGGCGCAGGCCTTGGCCTATAAACAGCAGATTCTCGATGCTGTGCCTGCCGGTTTGAATTTCGAACCGCTGATGGCGCTGTACCTCACCGACCTCACCACACCCGAACAGGTGCGCGAAGCCAAAGCCGCCGGTATCGTCGCCTTCAAATTGTATCCTGCCGGCGCCACCACCAATTCCGATTCCGGCGTCACCGATTTGTTCAAACTGCTGCCGGTGCTGGAAGAAATGGCCAAGCAGGGCATTTTGTTTTTGGTGCACGGCGAAGTCACCGATGCCGACATCGATATTTTCGACCGCGAAGCCGAGTTTATCGAACGGATTATGAAACCGGTGTTGGCGAAAGTGCCTGATTTAAAAGTGGTGTTCGAGCACATCACCACCGCCGATGCCGCACGCTTGGTATGCGAAGCGGGCGATAATGTGGCCGCCACCGTTACCCCGCAGCACCTGCTGCTTAACCGCAACGATTTGCTGGTCGGCGGCGTGCGCCCGCACCACTACTGCCTGCCGGTGTTGAAACGCGAAACCCACCGCGCCGCGCTGGTAGCTGCCATTACCGGCGAAAAATCGCATAAATTTTTCCTAGGCACCGATTCCGCGCCGCACCCGAAACACACCAAAGAAAACGCCTGCGGCTGCGCCGGTATGTTCAGCGCCATTACCGCCATCGAGCTGTATGCCGAAGTGTTTGAAAAAGCCGGTGCGCTCGACAAGCTGGAAGCCTTCGCCTCGCAAAACGGCGCCCGCTTCTACGGCCTGCCGCAAAACAGCAAAACCATCACGCTAAAAAAAGAAAGCCAGCGCGTTCCCGAGAGCGTGCCGTTTGGCGAAGGTGCCGAGTTGGTACCGATGAGGGCGGGCGGTGAAGTAGGCTGGCGTGTCGAATATTAATGATGAATCATTGAAAAGTAGCAGCGGCTTTTCTGGCGCTGCTACTTTTTCAGACAGGCATTTTATTATTCAAACAAAAAAACAATAGGAAAACTTATGCGCAAAC
>CALFOA010000293.1 GCA_937919795.1 uncultured Neisseria sp. | reverse complement strand
GACCTGCGGATTAACAGTCCGTCGCTCTACCGACTGAGCTATCAGGGAATTGAAGACCGTAACTATAAAGACATTTCAGAAAAGCGTCAACACTCTGTTGCCATTTTCTGCAAAATTATTCGCGATGATAGGGATGGTTGTGCAAAATCGACACTGCGCGATAAAGTTGTTCAGTCAGCAACACCCGTACCATGCCGTGCGGCAAAGTCAGGCTGGACAGGCGCATCATCATGCGGGCTTTTTGTTTTAAGGTATCCGTCATGCCGTCGGCGCCGCCGATAACAAAACACACATGCTCGCCGTTTTGCTGCCATTGTTGCAGATAACCCGCCAACTCTACCGAAGTCGGCGCTTTGCCGCGTTCGTCCAGCACCACTAGATAAGCCTGCTCGGGAATTTCTGCGAGAATCCGCTTTTCTTCCGCCGCCATGCCTTGCGCGGCATTCACACCTGCACCGCGCTTTTCCGGTTTGATTTCTTTCAACACATAATGCACGTCACGCCCGAAGCGCTTGGCGTATTCCGCCACCGCTTCATCCACCCAACGCGGCATTTTGGTGCCGACCGCCAATACGGTAATGTTCATCGAATGCTTTCAGACAGGCATTTCATTGCTTTATCGATAGACAATAGGAAGCACAAACAGTCTGAAGACTGCTGTCGCCAATCGCTTTTGTATTTCAAATATCCGATTATTGCCCGTCCGCCGCATGCCACGGTTTGGCCGCTCCGGCGTGGAAACTGGGTTTCTCGCCGCCCCACAGCGCTTCGATGTCGTAAAAATCGCGCACTGCCGGCAGCATTACGTGTACTACCAGATCACCGGCATCCACCAGCGCCCATTCGCCTGAGTTTTCGCCTTCGCTGCTGAGCAATTCAAAGCCGGCTGCCTTCAAATCCACCGACACATTATTGGCCAATGCTTTCACTTGGCGCGTGCTGTCGCCACTGGTAATAATCATGCGGGCAAACAACGGGGTTTTATCACTGGTATCCAATACCAAAATGTCTTTGCCTTTAATATCTTCTAAGGCGTTTACCGCCACTTCGACCATGCGTTCCAGGTCTTGTAATTCTTGTTCGGTCATATTATTCCGTCAGTTAAATTATTTTTAAAGTTGTTATTATATAGTAGAAGTGCCGGATAACCGATACCGCTACTGCAAAAACCAAAACAGCCGCCACTATATAATGGCGACTGCTTGCTCGCAACAAAGTACTTTCACCTCACACTGCCTACTCCAAAACAGCAAGGCGGTACATTATTGATGGTATTTGATCAGTGGACTGTAGCAGGAAAAAAACCGCCAAAGCAAAAATCATCCGGCCCGCCATGCGCGCCAATAACATCCCAAGTCAAGGGTTGTTCCAACTCTTCTTCCTTCTTAGATTCAGGGGCTGCGGTCACTATTACTGCATTGTCCCACTTCAAATCCAGTCCCTTAAACTGAATAAAGTTCATTTTATGATTCATAACGCTTGCTCCAACAAAAACCGTCATAAATAATCTGTCGATTTGCTTCATCGCAGTGACGGTATAAGTGTTTATTATCTGACCGGATTACTCCGGCTTCTCTATCAAACTCTATTATCTGATGGTTCTCAGACGTAAAGCATGGTTTTTAGTTCTACTGATCGTCCTGTTATTGCTTTTTTTAACACAATTCAAGCGCTCAAGAATAAAGGCACAGAGGCCTCATTACCTTGCCTCAACCTAAGCGGGGAAAAGGATAAGCATGTTTTTACACCACGAAAAAACCGCCAATTACTTGGCGGTTTCTATCATTCAAAACCAATTTTATTTCAACTTGGTTTCTTTATAGATAACGTGTTTGCGGGCTACCGGGTCAAATTTTTTGATTTCCAGCTTGCCGGGCATAGTACGTTTGTTTTTGGTAGTGGTGTAGAAGTGACCAGTACCGGCGGAAGATTCCAGTTTGATTTTATCGCGCATGGTTCTGTATCCTTAATCTATGGTTAAAATTAAGCTTCGCCGCGGGCGCGCAAATCGGCCAATACTACATCGATGCCGACTTTGTCGATGGTACGCAATGCAGCGTTAGATACGCGCAAACGAACCCAGCGGTTTTCACTTTCTACCCAAAAACGGCGTGTTTGCAAGTTAGGCAAAAAACGACGTTTGGTTTTATTATTGGCGTGTGACACGTTGTTGCCGCTCATCGGGCGCTTACCGGTCACTTTACAAACTCGTGCCATGATTGGACTCCAAACTTCTGTAATGAAAATAGTAAAACGCGATTTATACCATAAAATCCCATTGCAATTCAAGCCTGTTTTGCAAACAAGCGGATTTCACCGTAATAAACGCCTGAAATAATGTTGTTTTTATCAAACAACAAAAACCTTTAAAAAGCAGCAGCATTCTTTCAGACAGGCATTCGCTCTATCTTATTCCTCGTCCAAACTCAAATAACTGCTCTGTTTTAATGCACGGAAAAATTCGGCGGTATAAAGATTGCGCTCGCTGGCATTCAATTTTGCCCAACGGGTTTTTTCCTCAAATTTATTGATGACTTCCTGCGGCTGCAAATGCACATAGCGCAACATGTCTTCAATATTGTCGTGCTCTTCCATGCCACTGTAATAAACGCTACCGTCGTCGCCGACGTGTACGTTTACCGAATCGGTATCGCCGAACAGATTGTGCATATCGCCGAGAATCTCCTGATACGCGCCTACTAAAAACACGCCAAGTACATAAGGCTCGCCGGTTTTCAATTCGTGTATCGGCATACTGGATTCTATGCTTTGCTGATCGACATACTGGCTGACTTTGCCATCGGAATCACAAGTTAAATCCTGCAACACCGCACGGCGGGTCGGTTGCTCGTTTAAGCGGTGTATCGGCATAATCGGCAAGACTTGGCCGATCGCCCAAGTATCGGGCAGGCTTTGGAATACGCTGAAATTACAGAAATATTTGTCGGCCAGCTTATCGGTTAAATCATCATACACCTGCCGTTGCGCACGGTGGCTGGTACGTAAGCCTTGTTTCAAGCGACGGCACAGTACGGCGTGCAACTGCTCAGCCAGCGCTTTTTCCGCCAGATTAATCCGGCCTTCCATATAGTTCTCGTGCACTTCCGCCAGATAATGCCCGATACGGTAATAGGTTTCGGTAATCATCTCGGTATCAATGCCTTTTTCCAGCAAAGTCACCAGTTTTTGTGTGGCAAACGACAATTCGGCTGCGTTTTCAATTTCGGGCACTTCTTCCGGCAGGCGTTCGACATCGGTTACATTCATCACCAACACCGCATGATGCGCAGTCATCGCGCGGCCGGATTCGCTGAACACATTGGGGTGCGGCAACTGATGCTCGTCGCAATATTCCTGCAACATGGAAATGATTACGTGCGAATATTCACCGATATCGTAGTTCATCGAACTGGCGTTGCGCGAGTGGGTACCGTCGTAGTCCACCCCCAAACCGCCGCCGACATCCACATATTCAATCGGCAAATCCAGCGCACGCAATTCGGCAAAATAGCGCACTGCTTCTTTAAAGCTGGCACGGTAATCGCCGATATTAGCAATTTGCGAACCCATGTGAAAGTGCATCAACTTCACCTGTTCGCCTAAACCGGCGGCTTTCAGTTTTTCCGCCGCGGAAATCAACTGGGCGGACGACAAACCAAACTTGCCTTTTTCGCCACCGGTATCCGCCCATTTACTGGCGGCCAATGAAGACAGGCGTACGCGCAGGCCGATATTGGCGGTGATGCCGAGTTTAGCCGACTCTTCAATCACATAATCGACTTCTGCTTCCTTCTCGATCACGATAAATACTTGATGACCCAGCCGCTGCCCCATCAAGGCCAAACGGATAAATTCGCGGTCTTTATAACCGTTGCAGACGATGGTGCCGCCCTTCGGCGCCAGGGCCAGCACGGCCAGCA
>CALFOA010000292.1 GCA_937919795.1 uncultured Neisseria sp. | reverse complement strand
CGCTATAAACGTATACACGCTTTCCAGGCGTGCGACTTCAACCACTCATCCACCTTTCCAAGAATAGAAAATTATACGATAGATTATAGCTTCAGGCAAGAGCGGCCTGAGAGTGTATGAATTTGTCTATTGCTTCAATCGTTGTCGAAAAATTTTTTATCGTACAAAACCAGCTAAGTATTTGCATGTATGCTTAAAAGCTGGTTCGGATATGAACGCAAAGGATAGTTTGTGCTAAAAAACTGGGGCTTACAAACGCCATTGTTACTTCTTCTCCCTCGCCATCAGTGCCAGATACATCAGCGCCACATTGATCGAATCGTTGAGCGCATCGTGGCGGGGCAGGTCGGGAACGCCCAGTTTTTTAATCATCGGCGCCATCCGCAGATCCACATAAGTATCGTAATACTTTTCTTTCATTTCCTGGCGGTAATAAACGCTGGAAACTTCAATCTGTTTTTGCGGCAACTGGATGCCGAGCATGGGCTTCAGGAATTTGTTCACCATCGCTACATCGTATTCCAGATAATAGCCCACCAGCGGCCGGCCGCCGACGAAATCAAGAAACTGGCGGATGGCTTCTTCCACCGGAATGCCATCGCTCAAATCCTTAGGGCGCAGGCCGTGGATGGTGACGTTAGTGGCTTCCATCATGCCTTCGGGCTTCACCAACACATAAAACGAATCACTGGTGAGCACGGTGTTACCGCGGATTTTCACCGCGCCGATGGAAATAATCTCGGCTTCTTTCACATTCAGGCTGGTGGTTTCGCAGTCGAAGCTCACCAGTTCATCGGGATGCTCTTGATAAAGTACTTGATATTTTTCCTCTTTCAGCCGCTTGCGCTCACGTTCGCGCCAAAATCGTTCAAACATTTTACGCTCCTAGCTATTCAGATGAAAATGGAAGCGGATCACGCCTTTAAAGCGCTTCACCACTTGCAGCGCGTCTTTTAGCAAATCGCGCTCAAGGGTAGATAGCTCTTTGAGATCAAGTTGATTCGGTTCTTCCGTATCGAGGTGGTTCAGTGCAATGGCATTCAAGCCGGCTTTCAGGCGCAAGTCCATCAGGTAGCTGAGCGCTTCGGCGACATCGCGCCCCAATTGGTCTTCGATGCGGTGTTGTTCGACCAATTTATGAATGCGGTCAAAAGTATTGGTTTCGCTGATGCGGGCTTCCAGCGCCAGCGCGCGCATCCCGTGCACCACCGGGAAAATCCCCATCTTTTTGATGTCCATTTTCTGGCTGCCGCCGCGATTTAAGAGCTGCGAGAAGAAGCCTTGGCTTTGACTATCGAACTGCTCGACCGCGCGGGCGAACATCATCAGCATGCCGACATCGTTATTCAGATGTTTGGTGAGAAAATCTTTCACTTCGGCCAATAGCGACGGATCACCGGCCACGGTTTGCGCGTCGATAAAAATCGCCAGATTCATCATGCTGGTGGGGCTGGGTGAAGTACACCAATCGCGCACCATCTTCTTGAATTCAGGCAGGCTTTTGCGCCATTCGGGATTGTTCACCATGATATTGCCACGGCAGGGCGGGTAGCCCAGTTTTGAGAGGGTGGCGGAAAACTGGTTGGCGGCTTGCTCGGCCACCGCGGGATCAACCCCTTCGCGAAAAATCAGCGCATTATCCTGATCGGTTTTCAAAATTTGCTCGCCGCGGCCTTCCGATCCCATCACAATCAGGCAGGATTGTTCGTATAACTCGGCGGGCGCAATCATGCGCCAGGCTTTTTCAAACAGGCTGCCGTTTAATACCTGCATCAGCTGCGCCAACTGCGGCGCGCGCACACCGTTGTCGGACAACACCTGCACCGATTCGGTCATCTGCGCGGCGATGGCGGCCAATTCTTCCAGCGTTTCCGCCCGCTCCAGCTGCTGTGCGACCAGATTGCTGTGGTTGGAGAAATAGGCGAGGATGTCGATTTGCTCCAGCGCGCCAATCGGCTGGCCGTTTTCTTCCACAATCACGCGCTGGATTTTGCACTGCATCATGCGCAGCAGCGCATCAAAGACAAAATCATCAATATCGACCGCAATCAGATTGAACTGAGTCCAACGGTGCACCGGCTCGCTGCTGGCGGCACCGGCGATGATGATGTCGCGGAAGGCCGATTCGGTCATCAGGCCGACGCGGCCTTCGTGGCGTACCAGCGCGGTTTTGGTGCGCCGCTCTTTCATTACTTCGGCGGTTTCTAATAAGCTGATATTACCGTCTATCCACGTGGTGTCTTCGCGGTAGGCGTTGCGCACTTTGGCGGTAAACAGGCTGGCAAACTCATGCTCTTTGCTGCGGCCGGAAAGGCTGGCGAATTTTTCCGCTACGCTGGCATAAAAATATGCGCCGAATTGCGAGTTTGACTTCATGATCTCGGCCACTGTGTCTTTCGGCACGGTATACACCAGCGCCTGCTCTTCCACGATAAACTGATGCGGGCTGCTGCCTTCCACCAATGCACGCGCTTCGAATGTATCGCGCTCGTGATAAAGCGCCACCACTTCGCCGTCGCTGCCGATTTCTTTAATCAACCCTTTGATCACGATATACAGATGCTCAATCGGCTGCTGCGGCTGGATGATGATTTCATTGTCGTCGAAAAAAGCGATGTTCACCGCGCTTTGCAAAGTGGCGCGCTCATGCGGGCTGAGGCTGTCGTAAGGCGGATAGCTGAAGTCGAATCGTTCCATGGTTTCTCTTTCGTAGCGGATATTATTATTGGCTATTTTGAATGGCTTGAGGTTTTGTGAGTAAAACCTCTATTTGATTATGCCATGATTCGGGCAGAAATGGCATTAGAGTGAGCAGGGGGATTATTTGAGCTAAATCAGAGTTGGAAAGGGGAATGCATGTCTGAAAACAGATATATGTTGTTTTTCAGACAGGCATACAAAGAGAGAATTAGGCAGTTATAGGAAAACAATATTCATTGGCATTCAGTTTTCTTCCAAAGGGCGGTTTTCAAGGTAATGTAATGTCTTCATCAAACGCTCTTGGACAAACTCTTTATTAGTGAAATATTCCTCACCCGCAGACAGCCAAGTTTCCACAATCTGTCGTAGATTTTGTTTCCCGCTTAAGTAGATCGCAATTAAGCGTATAG
>CALFOA010000291.1 GCA_937919795.1 uncultured Neisseria sp. | reverse complement strand
CGTTCACCGCATCGGTACCGGCCTGACCTTCGGCTACGCCGGAAATCACGTTACCGCCGTTGTTAAGACCGCTTTCAGACAGGCTTACCGGGTTGCCGTTGGCAGGGGTGATGTTGATACCGTTGCCGCCAACGGTGGTGCTGTTACCGGCGGCGTCCACAAACTGGGCGCTGGTCAAATCGGTCAACTCTTTGGCCAATTGGATGTTCAGCGTATCGGTACCGTTGGCAACCACACCAATGTTGTTGTTCGACAATTCACCGGTCGCGCCGCCGTTGATTTCTAGTTTTTGGCCGAGAATACGATCCACATCACCGCCGCTGTCACCCGAGAAGGTGATGGGTTTGTTGGCGACAGCGTACAATTGGCTACCGTTGATGGCATCAGTGGAGTCGGCTTGAATACGACCGGCTGCCACGTTGGTCAGGGTACGCTCGTTACCGGCAGAACCGATGCTGACGGTTGAGTTGGGGGCAGTACCGGCAAAACCGTTGTAAGTCACATCGCCGACAGTGGCTGAAGTGGTCGGTACTGCGGCAGCGGTAACGGAACCGGCACCCAGCGCCACATCGTTAGCATTAAGCGCGTTACTTTCTGAGCCTAAAGCCAGTGCTCGGTTAGCCGAAGCGTGTGCCAAACGGCCAAAAGCGGCGGCATCTTCTTCGGATGCGTTGGCCAAATTACCAACAGCGGTTGCACGTTGTACGCTGGCCTGTGCATCATTACCAATAGCGGTGGCGCTTCTGGCACTGGAAACCGCACCAGAACCCAAAGACACAGCACCATTACCACTGGCCTGAGAATCCAAACCGATGGAAACTGCATAATCGCTGCCCGCATTAGCGTTTTTACCCAAAGCTACCGTGCTGTCTGCAGTTGCCTTAGCACTTTCACCAATCGCAACCGCATCCTTGAAAGAAGCCTCCGTATTGTTACCCACAGCGGTGGCATTATTGGCAGAAGCATTAGCTAAATGGCCGATTGCGGTAGTATTTAGGGCAGAGGCAGCAGCACCGACACCGGCAGCCATTGAATTGGTGCCGGTGGCGCCATTATTGGTGTAATTATTGCCGCGAATACCACCATCATTCACGCTGTAATAATGCGTTTGACCTGCTTGCAATTCGGAAGCCACGGCATACAACTGGCTGCCGTTGATGGCATCTGTACTGGTTGCGGTAATTGCACCGGGGGCTAGGTTTTTCAGTTGACGTTCTTGGCCAACTGAACCTATAGAAACAAAATCACCACTGATGATATTTTCTTCACCTTGGAAGCCAGAATAAACAATACCATTAACATTGGCAGAATTGATTTGTTCGGCAGCTTGACCCACGGTAGTACTGTTGGAACCTAAGGCAACAGAATTCTCTTTATCGGCAGTAGTATTAGAACCAATGGCTACTGAGGTGGCAGCTGTTGCTTGCACATTCGTACCCAACGCTGTTGCTGCCCGACCACTGGCGGTAGCTAAGCGGCCAATGGCAGTAGAAGAGGCGCCATTGGCGGTCGAAGAAGAACCGATGGCAAGTGCATGCTGCTCATTGGCTCTGGCGGTATGACCAACTGCCGTAGCGTATGTAGCAGCCGCTGCCGTATTAGCACCGCGACCTACTGCTATAGAATCTGCCGCATTGGCACTGGTTTGGAAACCAACGGATACGGCATTATTGGCGGTAGCTGCGGTAGTTGCTTGGCGGCCGATTGCCGTTGAGCTGGCACCATTGGCAATAGAGCTAGAACCCATTGCAACAGAATTGCTACCATTGGCTGTGGTGGCGGAACCCATAGCAGTCGCTGCTTCTGCCGCAGCAGTAGTTGAACGACCCACAGATACGGCATCTAAAGCGTTGGCGTTGGTATTAACACCCACTGAAACGGCATTGGTTGCACCGGCGGCAGTGGTGGCAGAACGACCCATTGCGACGGAAGTATCCGCATTAGCAGTGGTTGAAGAGCCGAAAGAGACGGAATTATTTCCTTTGGCCACAGCGGTTTGGCCGACGGCAGCAGAATTGGTACCGTCGCTGGTGGTTTTAAAGCCAACAGATACGGAATCGGCAGCGTTGGCGTTGCTGTAATAACCGACAGAAACTGCATTAGTTGCGTTGCTTGAAGTTGCGGCAGATCGTCCCATTGCAACGGATTCAGCAGCATTAGCGGTAGAGGAAACACCTACTGCGGTAGAGGAAACCGCATTACTGATGGTGTTGTAACCGATGGATACGGAATCTTTTGCATTGGCATTAGCACTCACACCCATAGCAACCGCCGCTTCCGCATTAGCGGTAGTTTGCGCACTTCTACCAACCGCCATAGATAAACGACCATTAGCGGCTGAATCGAAACCCATCGCCACAGAAGACTCGCCCGCGCTGGTGGTTTTATAACCAACCGATACGGAATCTTTTGCATTGGCGTTGGTGGAGAAACCCATCGAAACGGCATTGGTGGCATCTGCGGCGGTATTGGCGGTATGGCCAACGGCAACAGAAGTAACACCATTTGTGGTGTTATGAGAGCCGACCGATACAGAACCTTCCGCATTGGCTTGGGTAACATAGCCCATCGAAACCGAATCATTGCCGGCTGCGCTGGCGTTAATACCAGCCGCCAAGGCATTCGCACCGGTTGCACCGTTATTGTTGTAGTTACTGCCGCGTACACCATTATCATTCACGCTGTAATAATGCGTTTGACCTGCTTGCAATTGGGAAGCCACGGCAAACAATTGGCTGCCGTTGATGGCATCAGTGGAAGCAGAGGTAATACGGCCTGCTGCCACGTTAGTGAGAGTACGCTCATTCCCAGCCGAACCGATGCTGACAGTCGAGTTTGGAGTTGTACCGGCAAAACCGCTGTAAGTGGTACCACCGACGGCGGCAGAGGCGGTACCCACAGCTAAAGAAGTAGTGGATCCACTACCCAAAGCCACAGCATTGCCATGTGAAGCGACCGCGTCACGACCAAGCGCCACACTACTACCTCCACCGGCGGTGGTACTGGCTCCGGAACCCAAAGCTATGGACTGATACCCCTGCGCATTGGTGTTGTAGCCGATGGCAGTTGCTTGTGCATTACCACTGGCTTTGGCTTGTGAACCCAAAGCGATATTGCTTGATGCGCCTGCCTGAGCCAAATAACCGATAGCCACCACATCCTTACCCTCATCTGTTGTAGAAGTGGTAGAAGAAGTGGCTTTTGCACCATTACCAATCACAATCGCGCTGGTGCTGGTAGCCTTTTCAACGGTCGCGCCCGTACCAATAGTAATCGCATCCCCTGAAGCGGCACTAGCCGACTTACCTAAAGCAATTGACCGAGCACCAGCTGCAGTACTGGTTCTACCCACCGCAGTTGCTTCTTCACCGCTGGCCGTTACGCTTCTACCAATGGCCACAGCACTGTCTCCGCTGGATATAGCACCATTACCAAGTGCAGTTGTACCTACATTTTGTGCTTTAGCCGCGGTACCCAACGCTACAGATTGATTACCACTGGCTGCAGTATCGACACCAACCGCCAATCCATCTACACCTGCTGATGCAGCACGCAAACCTACTGCTATAGCATTATTGCCGGTAGCTCCATCATTGTTATAGTTGGTGCCGGCTCCACTGAGGTTACTTCTTATGCTGACATAATGACTACCGCCAATACCATTGATTTTATTTTGTAAATCATTAGCCACCCCATAAAGCTGACTGCCGTTGATGGCATCGGTACTGGTGGCACTAAGGACGCCCGCAGCCACATTCTGAATCTGGCGCTCGCTACCGACATTACCGACAGACACCACACTGGTCGGCGCGGTAGCGGCAGCAGTATAGCTATTGTTCAAAGTAAAATTACCGGTATGAGGCGCAGCCGATACACTGTTGGCACCCAGAGCTACATCTCCTGCTCGGGAAGCTGTGGCTTGATTACCGATTGCAATCGCGTTATAGGCAGTCGATTGTGCTTTGGTACCGATGGCGATACTATCCACACCCGATGCATGAGTTGCACCGCCTGCCGTATGCGTTCCACCTGCTTGAGCACCCAAAGCAATGGCACGGTCAGCCGTGGCTGTAGCCCAGTCACCGATTGCAACTGAGCTGCCGCCGGTAGACAAAGTTTGGGTACCCACAGCCAACGGTGAATTATTTCCGGTCGCTTGTGCATTGTAACCAAAAGCCGTGCCCCAATTGGTGCCTGCATTTGCTTGAAAACCGAATGCAGTGCTGTAAGTACCGTTTGCCCGGCTATTCATACCAAACGCACTCGCCGCAGTTGCTGTGGCTTGGGCACCCGCACCAAAAGCAGCACTGTTGTTTCCAGATGCTACTGCCTCAGGACCCACTGCAACAGCGTTAGTATCCGTGGCCGAGGCAGAATAACCGATTGCCATAGCTCGTGCACCGGTGGCTCCTTGATTGGTGTAATTGGTTGCATCCGAATTAGTACGAACATTGTAAGTCGGATTAACGCTGAAATAATGATATTGAGCTTGTTGTAAACCGGCATAAAGCTGGCTGCCGTTGATGGCATCGGTGGAATCAGCGGTCACACGACCTGCGGCCACATTTTGGATTTGACGCGGTGCTGCAGCAGAACCTACCGACACCACTCCGCCTGCTGTGGGAGTGCTACCGGCGAAGCCACTGTAGCTAATGCCGTTGACAGTGGCGCTATTAGTAGGGGTTGAAGCAGAGACGGTAGAGTTATTACCCAATACCACCGCTCCATCCAAGCCTGTGCCGACGGTGACATTGTTGCCCATCACCATCGCGTTGGCAGATTGTACGTTGTTACTGTTGCCGACAATACGGCTGCCTGAAGCAGCGGCAGTCATGGCGTTATTATTACCGAATGCACCGGCGTTATTCGCCGCAATTGGGGCGGCTGCCGTACCATTATCATTACCTAAGGTATAAGTACCGGTACCTGAAACATAGGATGGGTCGCCGAACGCACCGGAGTTAGCACCGGAAACCACATTACCCACACCGACGGAAATAGACTGGGTAGCCGTGGCTTGTGCACCGGCACCGATGGCAATCGCTTTTTCTGCGCCGGCATTGGCACCCGCACCCAAGGCGATAGATTTTAAGCCGCTGGCTTTGGTATTGGTAGTTCCATCATAAGTGTTATTACCGGCAGCACCAGTGTCTGATGTGCCTATAGCAAGCGATTGTACACCTGTTGCAGCAGCTGACTGCCCCACTGCGATGGCTCCATTTACGGTGGCCTGCGCTGAAGATCCGATTGCCATGGATTGTGCACCGGTTGCGGCCGATTGCCGCATCATTGCCAAAGAACCGTTACCCTTGGCGAGTGCAGCAAGGCCGATGGCTACACTGGAAGGACCGGTGGCATTCGACCAACCGCCTAAAGCAGTGGCCCCCCCGCCGGTGGCAGTGGCAGCGCCGCCGAATGCCAAGCCCGCAAAGTTGTTTGCGGTGGCGTTATTACCTACAACTAAACCATAAGCGGGCCGGGTATTCCAGATACCGCTGACCGCTCCTGTTTGCGCTGGATTGCTTGGATTGTTAGTATCATTCAGCATAGCACCAAAATTATACGCAGTAAGTGTTGCGCCTCCTGAGCCTGTGGTTACATCAGTCGAAGTTATACCAGTACTGACAATAATCGGTGCATTTTGGGTGGTTCCGCTACCGGCAGTCGTTATTGTTGCACCGTTTGCGGCATACGCCTGCCCGGTCAACAACGTAAATGCCCCAACAATCGCCATCAGCAGACTGCGGGGAGAGAAACGGAATATTGAAGATTCGGCAGACTCAACAGCAGTAGCCACTACATCGCGGCTGTTGCTTTTCCCCTTAGCGGTAGAAATTTCAGCTACTGCCACCCACGTGTTTGTTGTTTCGTTATAAACCGTACGATAAATCTTATTCATTGCAATACCTTTATTTTATTGAATATTTTTCATCACACCAACTCCGTTAATGAAGCTGAGAGTGACCGACCGCTTTCTGCTTGTCCTTCAACGCGCTCTGTTCTTTAGATTTTCAGTCGACAACCTTTACTTTTCTTGGTTATCACTACCTTAGTGCTCTCTACGTTAAACTGTTGTAACTGTCTTCCAACAAAACCACTTACTCAGCCTTTAAAAACGCTTACAACACCCCGCCCCTTGTTATTTTCTTGACATAAAATGACATTATAGAAAATTTTAAAGCAAAATTGTAACCTCATCAATTAGTCATACATTAATCTTAATTGCATATAACTATATTGGCATTTTAATCTCACTAACAAAACCACCATCCAGATTTCTATCTGCGCTCATTACCATTCTGCTCCCCACATAAAATCGGCAGATTTGTTGGCCAAAAGCGCGACAAACTATAACCCAAACATTAGTTACTTTTGAAACTAAATAAAAAAGACACCTTGTATACATCGGTATACAAGGTGCTCGGCTATTACTGCATTCTGCCGTCCAGCTTTCCCTTTAATTTGCCGGGAGCAGCTTGCATCGAACGCCCATGCACGTCTGCATACTGCTGCTGACGCTTACGCACATTGGCGGGCTTTTTTTGGTGACGGTCTAAAGTGATGCGATCATTCAATTGATATTGCTGGATTCAACCTTATGACGGTACCACCAAATACGACACCATACTCACGATCAGAACCACCATTGATAATTCTGCCAACGAGTACCCCTTTTTAATTGCTTTCATAATTTTTCTTTCTTTAAAATCTATTTTAGTTAGTTGATTTTTTATTTTTAGCCCGTAATGTGCTACTGTTTTCCGCAATGTGTTTGGCCTGTTTTTTGATTCCCGTAACATGTTTGGCCTGTTTTTTTCTTATCTTGATAGACTTGGCTTTGCGTTTTCCCTAACGTATTTGGCCAGGTTTTTTTCAAGTATCTGCAGCTCCGTTATTCGGTTATTTCTTACAGACAATAATACTCAAGCATATTGCGTGCCAACTTTTAAAATTATTCAAAAAATCACACAATTATTTGTTTTTTATACGTTTTTAAAACAAAACAAATTTGGAATAGTTATTCAGAAGTGTCAATTTGTGATAACCCAATTTATATTTCTGCCATTTTTCGTCATGCACCTGCCATTTTCTAGCAAATGCTTTGCCGCTTTTTGTCATAAAACGGAGGTTTATTGCGGGCTTAACCCGATCTCTCCTTTAAGCACAAAAATATCGGGCCTGGCCCGAGTAGAATGAAATAAGTCATATCGCATTACAAAGGCCTGTCTGAAAAAAAACACCCGATAAAAATCGGGCGTTTTTTTTTCAGACAGGCCTCAATCAAGCTTGCTGTTGCTGGTAGAAGCCGGCGCAAGTAATCATTGAAGCAATGGTTTTATGACGGTACCACCAAATACGACACCATACTCACGATCAGAACCACCATTGATAATTCTGCCAACGAGTACCCCTTTTTAATTGCTTTCATAATTTTTTCTTTCTTTAAAATCTATTTTAATTGATTGATTTTTTTATTTTTAGCCCGCAATGTACTGCTGTTTTCCGCAATGTGTTTGGCCTGTTTTTGATTCCCGTAATGTATTTGGCCTGTTTTTTTTGCCTTAATAGACTTGGCTTTGCGTTTTCCCGAACGTATCCGGCCAGGTTTTTTTCAAGTATCTGTAGTTCCGTTATTCGGTTATTTCTTACAGATAATAATATTCAAGCATATTGCGTGCCAACTCTTAAAACCACCCAAAAATATATACAACTATTTGTTTTTATTGAATTATTAAAAACAAATCAGTTTGGAATAATTATTCGTAAGTGTCAATTTGTGATCACTCGATTGATCTTTCTGCCATTTTTCGTCATTTACCAGCCACTTCTAGCAAATGCTTTGCCGTTTTTTGTCATCAACAGCTACCCGTTTCAGACAGGCATTCTAGGGGTTATCCCTGTATTTCCTCTTTAAGTACAAAACACTCGGGTTAACCCAAGCATCACAGAATAAATCATACGATTAGTAAATGCCTGTCTGAAAAAGAGCAAAAAAAATGCCCGATAAAAATCGGGCGTTTTTTTCAGACAGGCATCAATCAAGCATTTTGTTGCTGTTGTTGCTGGTAGAGCGCTTCGAAGTTAATCGGAGCCAGCAATACCGGCGGGAAGCCTGCGCGGGTAATGGTTGAAGAAATGGTTTCGCGCGCATACGGGAACAGGATGTTCGGGCAGGCTACGGCCAGCAAGAGTTGTACGTCTTCGTCCGGGATACCGGCCAAGCGGAAAATGCCGCTTTGGGTAACTTCGTTGAGGAACATCACGCGTTCGTCGGCCAATTTAGCGGTAACAGTAACGGTAACGCTTACTTCGTAGAATTCGTCTTCCAACTTTTGGCTTTCGGTGGCCACGCGCATATCAACATTGGGATCGGTGTTTTCCAGGAAAACTTGCGGAGCGTGCGGCACTTCCAATGACAAATCTTTAACGTACAGTTTTTCGATGCTGAATACGGGTTGCGCTTCGGTTTGTGCTTCGGTTGCGACTTGATCTTGTTCGCTCATATTTATCTCGCTTTAAGTAAAGAGGGTTTGAGCCGCTGGTGGGCGGCAGGAAAGGGAAACGGGTTTACTCGCCCAGATTCAAAAGTGGCAACAACTCGCCTTTTTTATGCAGGGCATAAGTATCATCGAAACCGCCGATGTGGGTTTCGCCGATAAAAATTTGCGGCACGCTGCGGGTACCGGTGGCTTCGCGCATGGCACGAAACGCTTCCGGATCGTCTTTTTCTTTGATTTCAACGATTTCGGTGACACCGATTTGGTTTAAAAGTTGTTTGGCCATTGTGCAGTAAGGGCAATAAGGGCCGGAATACAGGGTTACGGTTTGCATGACATCTCCAAATAATGAGTGGTGGTTTTGTGCAACCGCTTCAGTGAATGATTCTAAAACTGTGCAACAAAACTTGTTAGTATGGTTTTAATGACGACTACGAATTATGACAAATATGGGGAGCAGGATAAAGTTTTGCAAGCGGCTAGGTGAATTTTATTCTGCTGCCGATTCATCTCCCCAACATATTCTACTGATTTTATACAGTTTATGCGGTTTAGAAATCGGATATTCCGGTGTCGATAACGGCCGGCAGCTTATTTGTAACCACCCGGCCGACTACTTTATCCATCTCACCTAAATACTGCTTGGCCTGTTTGCTGTTCACCATTACCACCACCGCCAGCGGGTTACCTTCGCTGCTGTTGGCAGGCAACCAGTAACCTGCCAACGCGCGCACATTATCGAGGGTGCCGGTTTTCAGATAAAAGCGGCCGTTTTGATTGGGCGCGGCAAAACGGCTTTTTAAAGTGCCGTCCACTCCGCCTATCGGCAGGCTGTCGATAAATGCCTGTCTGAAAGGTGATTTCCAGGCAACAGACAACATTTCGCCCAGCATACGGGCGGTGGCGCGTTCGCGACGTGATAAGCCAGAGCCGTTTTCCAGATTGAGCGCTTCGTCGTCCAATCCTGCCGCTACCAATTCGCGGCGCACTTCGGCGCGGGCGTTTTGCACGGTTTGCTGCCCTGCCCGCTGTGCACCCAAGGTGAGGAACAGGCTGCGGGCAATCACATTATTGGAATTCTTGTTCATATCGCGCAACACCTGCGATAAAGGCGGCGAGCGGTGGCTGGCCAGTGTTTGCACACGGGCAGGTGCTTTCCCTGCGCGGTAGCCGTCGGCCATTTCGCCGCCGCTGCGCCACTGGTTGATAAAACTCTGGCTGGCAAACTCATCCATATCCAGCATATTGATAAACATTTCGCTGCCGAGGCAACTATCCGGCAACTTGCCGTTGAAATGCAGCACGCCACTGCGGTAGGCGGCGGAAACGTAGTTTTTCAGCGAAGTACAGTTGCCGAGGCCACCACTTTGTACGTCGATCTGATGAGGAATAGCGGGCAGCGGCGGATTGGTTTCAAAAGCGATGTCGCCCAAGGGATTGCGGATGGCTTTCGCCCACACCACTTTATACGCCAGCATGTGCGGGCTGGGCGGGGTGGCGAAGGTTTCACCGGCATCGCTCTCGAAATCATCGGCACTGCCGTTGCTGCTCCAAACGCTGTCGTCAAACACCAGCTGGCCGCGGATATGCTGAATACCTTGCGCACGCATTTGCTGTTGCATTTGCAGTACGTCTTTCTGGTCGAACACCGGATTGCCGCTGCCCACCCAATAAACATCACCTTCCAATACGCCGTTGCGAACCGGCGCGTTGCTCTTAAATTCGGTCTGCCAACTGAAATCCGGCCCCAGTGCGCGCAAAGCGGCAAATGTGGTCACCAGCTTCATCACAGAAGCGGGCTGCATAGACACATCGGCACGGTGGGCTTCCAACACTTGGCCGGTTTGCATATCCTGCACATACACCGCGATTTCCTGCGGTGCAATTTTGCCGGTATCCAGTGCAAAAGCGGCAAGGGGCAGGCAACACAATAGCGCGGCAAAACTGCGGCGGATGTTTTTTTTCAGACAGGCATAGTGAGTTCATTTTGTTTTTTATTCATTTGAAAGACAGTTTGTTATTTTAAATGATTTTGATGCTGAAAAGATAAATGCCTGTCTGAAAGATTGAGAGGCGGTAGTGGAAGCTTGGTATTTTGAACCGTTATGGAAGCAAGATCGTTTTGCCTCTCCCCACGGGGAAGGGAGTGTGTGACAGTCGAATCAACCCTTTCACGCGTTAATCTGCTGCCACCTCATTCAATCAACGGCGCGCCAGATTCATCCACATCATGCCGCCGGCAGCCAGCAAGCCGCCCCAAGCCAGCGAGGCGTGTAGCGGTTCGCCCAACATCAGCGCGGAAGAAAGGATGCCGAAAATCGGCACCAACACGATATAAGCCGCCGCCACGCCAACGCCCAAGTGCTGCACGCCGCGGAAATACCAAGAATAAGACAGTGTGGTGGCACCAAACGCCAACGCCGCAATGCTCACCCAAGCCTTTAGCGGCGCGGAGAATACCTGTTGCCAGCCCGCCACGCCTTCAATCCAAGCTGCGGCCAGCAACAACATCAGCGAACCCAACACCGCCGCCACCGTGGTCGCGGTGAGCGCATCAATGCCTTTTAACACTTTACGGCCAAGCAAAGTATAGGCCGACCAACTCACCACGCAGCCCAGCAACAGCAATTCGCCCCGCCCCATGCCGCCATTGAGTATTTGCAACGGATGGCCTTGGGTAATCGCCGTCAACGCGCCGATCACGGCTAACAACATCCCCAGCACAATGCCGAGATTGAGCCGTTCGCGAAACAGCCAGGCCGCCAGCAGCAAGGTGAGCACCGGATTCAAGGCCACCACCACCGAAGCGCGCCCGGCGGCCACGCTTTGCAGTCCGTACATAAAAAACACCGCATACGCACAAATGCCGCTGGCCGCCGCCGCGCTCAAACCCAGCCACTGCGCGCCGCTCAAGCGCCGCAGCGGCGCAGTGCCTTGGGCGGACAACAACCACACCAGCAAGGCGATGCCCGCCAGCAGGAAGCGTAAAGCCGCGCCGGTGAGCGGCGGCATGCTTTGCGCCACCACCCGCCCCCACGGCCAAGACGCACCCCAGATAACGGCCATGCCGAGCAGGCGCAGATGGTAAGGATAGCTGGAGGAAGAAGTCATGGTGGTCTTTTATTTGAGGGTGAAGGGGTTTCAGACAGGCATAAGCTGGGGAAAACCTGCCATTTGATTCATTACAACCTGCGTCATACTCGGGCTTGACCCGAGTATCTTTTTATTCCTAAGTAAAGGCGGGATACTCGGGTCAAGCCCGAGTATGACGTAGCTGAGTGTGCAAACCGTACTAAAAAATGCCTGTCTGAAACTACATTTCCAACGGATCGATATCAATCGACCAACGTATCTGGCTGTCTCGACTGCTTTGCAATAAATGCAGCCACAGCGCAGCGGCGCGGTGCAGATTTTTGCGCGACGGTGATTCGAGAAACACTTGGGCGCGTTCACGGCCGGCCAGCCGCTGCATAAACATCGGCACCGGCCCCAGCAGCGATACATCGGGTGCCAGTTGCGGTTCGGCCAGCGCTTTGAGGTCGGCCAAAAAATCCCGCGCCTGCTCGATGCTTGGTGCATCGGCGCGGATGGCGGCCTGAAAGGCAAACGGCGGCATGGCAAACAGGCGGCGTTCGGCCAATTCGTGTTCGGCAAAAGCGGGATATTGCTGGCTTTGCACGGCGGCGAACACCGGATGCTCGGGCAACTGGGTTTGAATCAACACCCGCCCGGCGGCATCGGCGCGACCGGCGCGGCCGGCCACCTGCATCAGTTCGGCAAACAGCTTTTCGCCGATATGGCCGCTTTCACGCCAGCGCTCACCAAACTGGCGCAGCGCGCGCAACATGCTCTTCCAGTCCTGGCTGGCCGAATGCTCTGCAGCCCAGGCCTTGATCTCTTCGATCAGAGCCATGCGCTGGGCCTTGGCCTGCGTGCTGTCCTGGCGGATCTTGTCGTGCCAGGACTCGACCACCTTGTAGGCAGCGTTGCAGGCCTCGTCAAACTTCTTCCACAGAGCGTGGTTGGCCATGGCGCCCTGGTCGGCTTGCTTCCACTGCTCGCGCAGGCTGCGCAGGGTTTCCTGAATCTTGCGACCACCCAGAGCCTGACCTTCGGGACGGTTGAGCAAAGCTTCGGCCTTGGCCACCAGCTCTTCACGCAGCTTGTCTGCATTCTGACGCTGCCAGCCGTCGGCTTCACCCGCAGCCAGCAGGGCTTCGTGCACTTCTGCGACCAGGGCCTCTTCGACAAAACGGCCATGCGTCTTGATGGCAGCGCGCAGAGCTTGCACAGCAGCAGAACCGGCCTTGCTGTTACCAGCCGCCGTTTCTTCCTTCAGTGCCTGCAAAGCCTGACCCAAGGCAGCCTTGGCAGCTTCCACTTGCTCGGGCGAAGGCTTGCCGCGACCTGCAGCAGCTGCACGGGCAGCGGGCTTGACGGCTTCCACAGGCGCTGCCTCAGGTGGCAGGCCACGGGCCACGCGAATTTCATCGGCCCAGACAGGCACCGTGGGCAGAGGAGCGGCGTCGTCTGCAGCAGCAGCTTCGGTCTGCGCCAGCGCGGACTGGAAAGCCTCCCAAACCAGCGCCAGCTGCGCCGATGCTGCTTCCAATTGAGGAGGGAAACGACCATCCACGCTGCTCCAGCTGGCATCTCCGG
>CALFOA010000290.1 GCA_937919795.1 uncultured Neisseria sp. | reverse complement strand
CATCTCGCAGCCTTATTCCCGCAGCCAGGAAAACCGCGCAGATGAAGGCGGTATGCAGCTGATGGCCAAAGCCGGTTATCATCCGCAAGCCGCCATCAGCGTTTGGCAGAAAATGAATGCTTATCGCGACAACAATAATTTAAAAACCAGCCTCGCTTCGAGCCATCCCACTCATAATACCCGCATCGAAAACCTGCGCCGTTATTTGCCGCAAGTGATGCCGATTTATCAACAACAGGCCGGCAACGGCTTAGCCGAAAAATCAACCACTGCAAACGGTGAATGGCAAGCGCTACCGCCCACACCGTAAGAGCACATCCATAGGAGTATTTATGAACATCATCAAACGTTTACCGCTGGCGGCATCACTGTTTATGCTGCTGCCCTTAACCGGCTGTTTATCAGTAGCCGATGCGGTCGGTTACGATACCGCCACCCTCAATAATGCCGCAGCCAAGAGCTACACCGAAGTGGTGCAACAGGCACAAAGCCGCCAACTGATCGACACCAGCTCGAATACTTCAAAGCGCGTCCATGCCGTATTCAACCGCCTGAAACCTTATGCCAACGAAGCCAATAGCACCGGCGTACCGTTTATCTGGCAGATGACCGTGGTGAAATCTGATGACATGAATGCCTGGGCGATGCCCGGCGGCAAGATGATGGTGTATACCGGCATCGTTGATAAACTTAATCTGACTGACGACGAAATCGCCGCCGTGGTCGGCCACGAAATGAGCCACGCCTTACACGAACACAGCAAAAAAGCAGTGGGTCAACAAGTATTAACCGGCTTGGCCACCAGCATTGGTGGCAGCATTTTGCAGTCGCAAACCGGCGTCAGCACCGATACGCTGAATCTGGGCTCCGGCATTCTGAGCGAATATGGCGTGAATATGCCGTTTTCACGCAGCCAGGAAAATGAAGCAGACGAAGGCGGCTTATACCTGATGGCCAAAGCCGGCTATAATCCGCAGGCAGCGATAGCCGTGTGGGAGAAAATGAACCAAGTTAATGACAACAACAATGGCTTGGTTGCACTGACCTCATCGCACCCCACCAATAATGCCCGCAAGGAATCCATTCGCAGAATGCTGCCGCAAGTGATGCCGATTTATGAGCAGGCACGGCGGAAATAAGATTAATTCTCTTGATGCCTGTCTGAAAACAAAGCCAGCATCGTGTTAATAATGGATTTCTGTAGGTTATCTGTAAAAAAATCATGCCCTGTGGCATGATTTTTTAGCATTTGCCCACCTTGTTTTATGTGATGGAATCAAGGGTAAATTAATTTCTTAACAGCGTGGTGAACAGGCTTCCTGTTTGCTAAAAATTGGTTTATGATAAGAGATAATTCCGCAGAAACTACATGCGGTTTCATCAGAAGAAAAACACCCTTATGGAAAGGAACAGAAAGATGTTAGAAGCTTATCGCAAAGCTGCAGCAGAGCGCGCCGCGCTTGGTATTCCTCCCTTGCCGCTGACTCCCCAGCAAACCGCCGATTTGGTGGAGCTGTTGAAAAATCCGCCGGCAGGCGAAGGTGAGTTTTTGGTTGATCTGCTCGTTAACCGCGTGCCGCCCGGTGTAGACGATGCTTCCAAAGTAAAAGCTTCGTTCTTGGCAGCCGTTGCCGAAGGCAGCGCAACCAGCCCGCTGGTGTCACCCGAATATGCAACCGAGCTGTTGGGTACTATGCTCGGTGGTTACAACATCCATCCGCTGATTGAGCTTCTCGACAACGACAAACTGGCGCCGATTGCCGCTAAAGGTTTGAAGCATACTTTGTTGATGTTCGATTCTTTCCATGATGTGCAGGAAAAAGCCGAAAAAGGCAATCCGCACGCCAAATCTGTATTGGAGTCTTGGGCAAACGCCGAGTGGTTCACTTCGCGCGATAAAGTGCCGGAAAAAATCACCGTTACCGTATTCAAGGTAGACGGCGAAACCAATACCGACGATTTGTCTCCCGCTCCCGATGCGTGGTCTCGCCCCGACATCCCGCTGCACGCTCTGGCCATGCTGAAAAACCCGCGCGATGGCATTAATCCGGATAAACCGGGTGAAGTTGGCCCCATTAAATTGTTGGAAGAATTGAAAGCCAAAGGCCTGCCGGTTGCTTATGTGGGCGACGTGGTGGGTACCGGTTCTTCACGTAAATCCGCTACCAACTCTGTGATTTGGCATACCGGCCAAGATATCCCGTTCGTACCGAACAAACGTTTCGGCGGCGTATGCTTGGGCGGCAAAATTGCCCCGATTTTCTTCAACACTCAAGAAGACTCAGGCGCACTGCCAATTGAAGTAGACGTGACTGCACTGCAAATGGGTGATGTAGTCGACATCCTGCCTTACGAAGGCAAAATCGTGAAAAACGGCGAAACCGTTGCCGAGTTTGAACTGAAATCGCAAGTGTTGCTGGACGAAGTACAAGCCGGTGGTCGTATTAACCTGATTATCGGTCGCGGTTTAACCGCTAAAGCCCGCGAAGCCTTGGGTTTGCCTGCTTCTACCGAATTCCGCTTGCCGCAAGCGCCTGCCGAGAGCAAGGCCGGTTTCACCTTGGCACAAAAAATGGTTGGTCGCGCTTGTGGCCTGCCTGAAGGCCAAGGTATGCGCCCGGGTACCTACTGCGAACCGCGCATGACTACCGTAGGCTCACAAGACACCACTGGCCCGATGACCCGCGACGAGTTAAAAGACTTGGCTTGCTTGGGCTTCTCTGCCGACTTGGTGATGCAGTCTTTCTGTCATACCGCCGCTTACCCGAAACCGGTAGACGTGCGTACCCACAAAGAGTTGCCTGAGTTTATCTCTACCCGCGGCGGTGTATCACTGCGCCCGGGTGACGGCGTGATTCACTCTTGGTTGAACCGTTTGCTGCTGCCTGATACTGTAGGTACCGGTGGCGACTCACACACCCGCTTCCCGTTGGGTATTTCCTTCCCGGCCGGTTCCGGTTTGGTGGCTTTCGCAGCCGCTACCGGCGTGATGCCTTTGGATATGCCTGAATCGGTATTGGTACGCTTCAGCGGCAAGTTGCAACCGGGCGTAACCCTGCGTGATTTGGTAAGCGCTATTCCGCTGTATGCCATCAAACAAGGTTTGCTCACCGTAGCCAAAGCCGGTAAGAAAAACATCTTCTCCGGTCGTATTCTGGAAATCGAAGGCTTGCCAAACCTGAAAGTAGAGCAGGCGTTTGAATTGTCGGATGCTTCTGCCGAGCGCTCTGCCGCCGGTTGTACCGTGAAGCTGAACGAAGAGCCGATCATCGAATACATGAAGTCTAATATCGTGCTGATGAAAAACATGATTGCCGACGGTTACCAAGATCCGCGCACCCTTGAGCGCCGTATCAAAGCCATGGAAGCTTGGTTGGCTAATCCGCAGTTGCTGGAAGCCGACAAAGATGCCGAATATGCTGCCGTAATCGAAATCAACATGGACGACATCAAAGAGCCGATCATCGCTTGCCCGAACGATCCGGATGATGTGTGCTTCATGTCTGAAAAATCAGGTACGGCCATCGACGAAGTGTTTATCGGTTCGTGCATGACCAACATCGGCCACTTCCGCGCCGCGTCCAAACTGTTGGAAGGTAAGAGCGATATCCCGGTACGCCTGTGGGTAGCGCCGCCGACCAAGATGGATGCGCAAGAGCTGACTAACGAAGGTCACTACGGCGTATTGGGTCGCGCTGGTGCACGCATGGAAATGCCGGGTTGCTCGCTGTGTATGGGTAACCAAGCACAAGTACGCGAAGGCGCGACGGTGATGTCTACTTCAACTCGTAACTTCCCGAATCGTTTGGGTAAAAACACCTTCGTTTACCTCGGCTCAGCTGAGTTGGCGGCGGTGTGCTCGAAACTGGGCAAAATCCCGACCCGCGAAGAGTATTTGGCTGAAACCGGCGTATTGGCGCCGGCGAGCAAAGATATTTACAAATATCTGAACTTCGAC
>CALFOA010000289.1 GCA_937919795.1 uncultured Neisseria sp. | reverse complement strand
GTTACCCTCAGTTATACCTCGTCGATTTTTCTGGCTTTGCTGTCTTTTATCGTGTTGCGCGAGAAAATTTCGCGCTATAGCCAGGCAATGCTGGCGGCCGGTTTTATCGGCGTGGTGTTGCTGCTGAAGCCCTCGTTTCAGGCCGGGCAGGAATGGGCGGCCTTAGTCGGCCTCTGCGGCGGCTTGCTGGCGGGTTGGGCGTATTTGCAGGTGCGCGAACTCTCGCTGTTGGGCGAACCTGCTTGGCGGGTGGTGTTTTATCTTTCGTTGGTCGGCATGGCGATGTCGGCGGTGTGGGCGACGGTTACCGGCTGGCACCTGCCTACTTTGGAATCTCTGCCTTATTTGCTGGGCATCGGCGCTACCTCTCTACTGGCACAACTGGCGATGACCCACGCTTACCGCGTCGGCCAA
This sequence comes from uncultured Neisseria sp., assembly GCA_937919795.1. GTDB lineage: Bacteria > Pseudomonadota > Gammaproteobacteria > Burkholderiales > Neisseriaceae > Neisseria. The sequence continues at coordinate 4,698 of CALFOA010000289.1, read as the reverse complement.
AAATTTACCGTGGCTGCGCTGGCTTATCTGACGGTAGTCTTTTCCACTTTGGTGGGTATTTTTTTCTTGGGCGACAAAATCGGCTGGCAGGAATGGCTGGGTATGGGTATCATTGTAGCCAGCGGTGTGCTCAGCGCCATGAAGCGCTAATTCCATTCAACCAAGCAAGGAGCTTATCAAATGATTTCCATCCGAGAGCAAGATTACGGCCTGAATGTGGCGCTCTATAATGAATTTACGCTGGAAGACTTCCACCAGTTTGAAGAAGCGGCTTTGCAGGCGGTGAAGCGAGTACACCGGCCCGATGTGTTGCTGGATTTGTCCATGCTGAAAGATTTCACCATCGACATGGCTTTCGAGCAACTCAAATTCATGCGCCAACACGAAGAAGATTTCGGCCGCATCGCGATTGTGGTGGACGACGTTTGGATCCGTTTCGGCACCCACATTTCCAGCCTGCTTACCCAGCAGCACCCGAAATATTTTGACGATGCCGCTTCTGCCCAAGCGTGGTTACAGGGTTTGGAGCGTTAAAGCAGTATTGAGTGGATAAATGAACAAATGCCTGTCTGAAAAATAGTTTTTCAGACAGGCATTTTTATTCAGCCCCAGATAAAATACACCAACAAAGCCAACACCGCCGCTGCCAGCATCACGCCCGCGCTGATTTGCACCACTTCGTGCAACGCCCGCTTCTGCCCCCGCCCCAGCAAGCGGTTGACCAGCAAGGCCAGCAAAGCGATAAAGAAAAAGATTTTAATAATGCGGCCGATCATGCCCGATGCCTGTCTGAAACCGCCTGTTGCTGCGGCGGTGTGTGTACAAAAAAGTGTAAACCGCTATAATAACCGTTTTCCCTTTCCCATGCCTATCCCAAGCCCATGATAGAAGCCGACAGCGTCGGGCTGGTTAGCCCGCAAAAAATCCCGTTCGAAACCCCGCTGCCTTTGCAAAACGGCCAAGTGTTGCCCCGTTTCGACCTGATGGTGGAAACCTACGGCACGCTCAATGCAAGCAAAAGCAACGCCGTATTGATTTGCCACGCCCTATCCGGCCATCACCATGTGGCGGGCTACCACAGCGAGCAGGATAAAGCACCCGGCTGGTGGGACAGTATGGTCGGCCCCGGTAAACCGATAGATACCAACCGCTTTTTTGTAGTCGGCCTAAACAACTTAGGCGGTTGCCACGGCAGCACCGGCCCCTTGAGCATCAACCCCGAAACCAGCGAAGAATACGGCGCCGATTTCCCGGTGGTAACCGTAAAAGACTGGGTGATCAGCCAAGCCATGCTGGCCGATTATTTCGGCATACAGCAATGGGCGGCGATTGTCGGCGGCAGCTTGGGCGGTATGCAGGCTTTGCAGTGGAGCATCGATTTTCCCGACCGCGTGCGCCATGCGCTGGTGATAGCCTCGGCCACCCGTTTGTCTGCCCAGAACATCGCCTTTAACGACGTCGCCCGCCAAGCCATCCTCACCGACCCCGATTTTCACAACGGCCACTACCGCCGCCACCACACCATCCCGCGCCGCGGCCTGCGCATCGCCCGCATGATGGGCCACATCACCTATCTGGCCGAACAAGGCTTGGGCAAAAAATTTGGCCGCAGCATGCGCACCGACGGCTATCAATACAGCTATGATGTTGAATTTGAAATTGAATCTTATCTGCGCTACCAAGGCGACAAATTCGCCGAACGCTTCGACGGCAACACCTATCTGCGCATGACCAAAGCGCTAGATTATTTCGCCCCCGCCGCCGAATACGGCAACGATTTGCTCACCGCCTTGCAACAGGTGAAAGCCAAGTTTTTTGTCGCCAGCTTCAGCACCGACTGGCGCTTCGCCCCCACCCGTTCGCGCGCATTGGTCAAACACCTGGTGAAAGCCGGCAAAAACGTGCAATACATCGAAGTGGAATCGCACCACGGCCACGATGCGTTTTTGATGACCGACGAGCCGTATATCCGCGCCGTTCGCGCCTATATGAACAATATCGATAAGGAGTTGCAGGCATGAATTTGAATTTGCGCGACGACTTGCAACTGATTTACGACTGGATCCCCGCCAACAGCCGCGTGCTCGATTTGGGCTGCGGCAACGGCGAATTGCTCTCCGCCTTGGTGCAACATAAAAATTGCAGCGGCTACGGCGTCGAAATCGACACCGAAGGCGTGCTTGCCTCCATAGAACGCGGCATCAACGTGATTCAGGCCGATTTGGAACAGGGCTTGCAGGATTTCGATGACAACAGTTTCGACATCATCGTACTGAGCCAAACCATACAGGCGATGCAAAACACCGAAAACATCTTGCGCGACCTCACCCGCGTCGCCAAGCAAGCCATCGTTTCCTTCCCCAACTTCGGCTACTGGCAAAACCGCCTGCAAATCGGCCTCTTCGGCCACATGCCGGTGAGCGAACGGATGCCGTATCAATGGTATAACACCCCCAATATCCACTGGTGTACGCTGCAAGATTTCGACCAATTGTGCGCCAAAAACCATATCCGCGTACTGGAACGCAGCGTGATGACCGGCGGCAAACGGGTAAACATCCTGCCGAATCTATTGGGCAGTTTGGCGTTTTACCGAATCGGTTGATGCCTCTGATAGTAATAAAAATCCAGTGAAATGCCTGTCTGAAAAATACTTGCTAATCATTTTTCAGACAGGCATTTTGATTTGATGTTTTCCCCTTTTATTAATGACTTAGCCATCCCAGTATCGTCATACTCGGGCTTGACCCGAGTATCTTGATTTCCACGAGAAACGGGAGATGCTCGGATCAAGTCCGAGCATGACGAAGGTCGCTATTGATAAGTTCAGCAACCACACCCTATCCCGCCCCCCTTTCCTTCGCTTATTTTCTTGGCCTAGCGCAAACATTGCCGCAATGAATTTTAATTACAAAGCCTTACATGCCGCTCTTGTATTAAAATTTCATACACAGCATGATTATTCATCATCAATAAAGGATTTGAAAAATGACGGCGATTGCGGCGTTTCTGTCCACTCAGCCTCTGTTGGCGCTTTTTATCACCATCGCACTGGGCTACGGCTTAGGCGCAGTCAGCATCAAAGGTTTTTCGCTCGGCTCGGGCGCAGTATTGTTTGTCGGCCTTGCCGTCGGTGCCATCGCGCCTAAGTCTGCGTTACCCAATACGGTCGGCGCTTTGGGCTTATTGCTGTTTCTCTATGGCGTAGGCATTGCTTACGGCGCTCATTTTTTCAAAGGCTTATCCAGCCCCGAAGGCATCCGTGCCAATATCGCTTCAGTGATCGGCGTACTGCTGGCGCTGGCTACCATGTTGCTGGCGGTGCAATTGATACCCGGCGTAGCGCTGCCGGAAGCGATGGGCGCGTTTGCCGGTGCCGGTACCAGCACTTCGGCTTTGCAGGCGGCGATGGCGGTAACCGGCGACAGCGTGCCGGCTACCGGCTATTTGGTGGCCTATCCCTTGGGCGTGGCGGTACCGATTCTGATTTTGGGTTTATACAACGCTTGGTTTAAACCCAAAGTGGCGCCGCAGGAACGGATTTCGCTGCAAATGTATGCCGTTCGGGTTGAAAATCCTTATGTGGTCAACAAAACCCTGAATGAAATTGCCGGCTGGCTGCCGCAAGGTGTGGATGCTTCTACCGTGCGCCGCAACGGCCAAACCCACTCGGCCGAAGTACACGGTGCGCTGGCGCTTGGCGACGTGGTGCTGATTACCGGCGTAGACAACCACATTTTACAGGAAGCGGAAAACATGCTGGGGGTACGCGTGGGCGACACGTTCCGCCGCAGCCACGGCGAACTGGATTATCTGCGCCTGTTTGTTTCCAACCCCAAAATCGCCGGTAAGACCATCCGCGAAGTCAAACAACTGCTGAAATTTGAAACCAGCATTTTGCACTTGCGCCGCAACGATGAAGACATTGCCGCCGATTTGGATTTACGGCTGGAAATCGGCGACCAAATCGGCGTGCTGGCCGCGATTGAACACATCCGCGATTTGCGCGACGTGTTCGGCGATTCGGTACGCGCCGGCGGCGAATTGAGTTTTGCTTCCATCGGCATCGGCGCGGCGCTGGGTTTGGCGGTAGGCGCCATTCCCTTCTATCTTCCCGGTCTCGGCCGCTTTACCTTCGGCTTCGCCGGTTTGCTGTTGGTCGCCCTGTTCCTCGGCATGCGGCGGCGCACTGGCGGCTTTGTGTGGGCGATGCCGATACAGGCCAATCTGGCCATCCGCAATGTTGGCCTCACCCTGTTTCTCGCCCAAGTCGGCATGTCGTCCGGCCAGACCTTCGTCAACACGGTTACCCAAAACGGCCTGATTTACCTGCTGCTGGGTGCGCTGATTGTGGCGGTGCTCACCATCGCCGTACTGGTGATCACGGTTTACCTGTTCAAAATTCCGTTTGACCTGGCCGCCGGCGTCGTTTCCGGCGCCACCGGCAACCCGGCCATTCTGGCCTTTACCAGCCGTACCATCGGCTCGGATAAACCCGATATCGGTTATGCCATGATTTTTCCTTCCATGACGATATTGAAGATTATCGTGGTGCAGATAGTGGGCGCCATCGGCTTGGGGTGAGGCTTCGTATCAACTTGTTCAAACAAAATGCCTGTCTGAAAACTCATTCGTTTTCAGACAGGCATTTTGTTTGATACAAGAAAAACAGGGGAATAATATTCTAGGGGCTTAGGA
>CALFOA010000288.1 GCA_937919795.1 uncultured Neisseria sp. | reverse complement strand
CAACATATACCAACGGATGAATAAGCTGCAAAGGCCTCCACGAAAGCTTGCCATCTTTATTAGCATATATTAGGTGATTTACATCATCTAATTCCCCTATTGCACCTTTTGACATACTAAAATCAGTTAATCGCTTTGGCTCTGTAAATTCATGAGATATTTTATCCAACAACTCTGAAAACGAAAAATACTTTGGCAAATCAATATTGCAATAACTTTCCTGTTTTAAGAAAAACTTTCTTGCCTCGTCATAAGTCAGTTCTAAAACATTTACCCTATTCATTATTTTATCCTTCACTCCCCAAACAACCCCTCAACATACCCCGCCGACCTATCTTTCCCCATCAACTGCGGCTGGCAAATCTCCACCAGCGAGCAAGCTTTGCAATGTTTGCCATACAGCGGTGGCGGTGTGCTGCCGCTTTCCAGTAGCGAGCGTACTTGTTTAATCACCGCCAGCGTTTCCTGCCTAAGGCTACCTGAAAACGCCACCAGCTCGCGGTGGCGGGTTTGCTGATACCACAGCGCGCCTTCTGCCACCATTTGGCCGGTCATTTCTTCCAAACACAAAGCTTGGGCGCAGAGTTGGATTTTGTCCCAATTATCTGTTTTGGGTTTGCCGCGTTTGTATTCCACCGGCTTCAGACGGCCTGTGGCCAATTCGTGCTCAACCATATCGAGCACGCCGCTGATGCCGAGCTTTTCTGCCGACGCGTGCACGCTGCGCTCAAAGCGCACGCCTTTGCGGGTTTCCGGCTCGCCGCCGTCCACCCGCTCGTGCAGCACCCTGCCCTGCGCGGTGAGGAAATTCTCCGCCCACGCCTGCTCGTTGTGGATCAACGCGCATTGGCGCGGGCAGAAGGCGTAGTGTTGCAGGGCGGCGAGCGGGATGGTGCGCATGTTTAGAAGCCGTCAATCGCGTCGGGCGTTAAGCCATCCAATTGGCTCAATACATAGCTGCCGTCTGCATTGACTTTTAAACTGCCGTGCACTTTGGCGGATGAATATTGGCCGGATTTGCAGTTATGCTCCCACCAAATCAGCTTTAATACCTGCATGCTGCCTTCGGGGCGGGCGGAAGAGGCATCGCCTTCGAATAATTGGGTTAACACGGTTTTGATTTTTTCGGCATCGGCATCGGAAAAGCCGGTGCGCTCGGCCAATTGCGGCGACATGGCGCCATAGGCTACATAGATGCCGCTGTCTACACGGTGTTTCATGCCCATGGTGTCGGAGCTTTTCTTCACGTCACTATCTCCATCACCATTTACGCTTTTGGTAATCTGTGTACTGGTAATATTAATAGGCTCAATGCTGTATGCCGAATGAAGTGTTACAGGCCCCCTTACTGCAATGGAAACACCGTCTTCATCTTTACCGCTAAATGCAAACACCTGCCCGAAACTGCGCACATCAAACCAATTTTCACAGGCACTCTTTGCGATTTCATCTTTTTTCACATCTTTCTTGCTTGTTTTCTTTTTGGATTTTGTCTCTACTTCATCTCCCAATAAATCGGTAGTTTGTGAATTATTCTTTTCTTCCAAATGCTTGATAAATCCGTCATAGCGATTTTTCAAACTCACCATACCATCATCTTTACGCTCATTGGCTTGAACAAAAATCATCTCACCATTCTCTTGCAGGCGGTCGCGGATTTTGCGCTTCAGGCACACGTCGGTCATCTCGCCGATGCCGGAAAAATCGGCACGCGGGCGGTTGCCGTTTAAGGGATCGCCGTTGGGGTTGGCATTTTTTACGCCGATAATCAGGGCAAAGTCGATTTTTTTAGTTAAGCTCATTTTTTATCTCCGTTTAGTTTTGTTCGGT
>CALFOA010000287.1 GCA_937919795.1 uncultured Neisseria sp. | reverse complement strand
GATCTCGGCGTGTACGACTGGCTCGGCTTCCGACTCGAGGGGCTGCTGCAGGCGCTCGAGGACTGACCCGGCCGCGCCGCGCGGTTAGCCGTCGGCGCGCAGGTCCGCCCATTCGGGATGGCGGTCGAATTGCAGCCGCACATAGCTGCATGCCGGCACGATCAGCATCTCGCGGCTGCGCGCATCCTCGATCAGTCGCCGGACCAGCGCCATCGACACGCCCATCAGCAGATACAGCACCGCCATAATCGGTACTACCGCCTCGGCTACTTTAGAGACGCGACGGATACCGCCGAAAATAATCGGCGCCGTCAAAATCACCAGGCCAACGCCCACTGCATGTTTGTCCCAACCCCAAGCTACTTCAGCAGCCGCCACAACCGAATTGGCCTGCACCGCTTCGTAAACCAAACCGAAACAGAAAATCAGGCTCAGCGCAAACAATACCCCCAACCAGCGCTGTTTCAAGCCCTGAGTGATGTAATAAGCCGGGCCGCCGCGGAAATGGCCGTTTTTATGGTCGCGCACCTTGAACAATTGCGCCAGCGAAGACTCGGCAAAAGCCGAGCTCATGCCGATTAAGGCGGTGATCCACATCCAAAATACCGCACCCGGGCCGCCGAGCGAAATCGCAATCGCCACACCGGCAATATTGCCCACGCCCACTCGGCTGGCCAAACCGGTTACAAACGCCTGAAACGGCGTGATGCCGTGCGGATCATCGCCTACTTTGCGACCACCCAACATTTCTTTGATACTGCGGCCAAGCAAACGGATTTGCACAAAACCGGTGGCAAAAGTAAAAAACAGGCCGGTACCCAGTAACAGAAAAATCAACACATTCCACATAGGCGTATTGATTTCGTTCACCCAATTGTGAATCGTTTCAATCATATATTATTCCTTCAATCCCGGTTTCAGACAGGCTTCCCCCTACCCGAATGCACTCCGGTTCTACATAAAGTCTCTGAAGCCACGCACCTGCCGTTACCACCGGCGGTGCGCATAATGTATGTAATGTGTAAAAAGTATCAACCGAGCAGCTATGCCGCTCAGCAAACCGCGCATTATAGCAAAAACGCTCTAAAAATCATATATCTGCTAAAAACAAGGCACTGCTTATCCCTAACCATGCCTGTCTGAAAATGCCGATTTGAATATTGGATGGTTTCAGCCCTATTGGGCACATAAAAACAGCCGGATGGCCTCACCCGGCTGTCTTGCCCGCTTAACGTTAACGAATCAGTTTCTTTAAAGATTCATGCTCTTGTTTGATGCCGGTAATCAATTGGTCATAGCGTCGCATGCGTCGCAGCGAGCGTACAATCAAATACACGGCAAAGGCAATCAGCAGCAGATTAATCAGCGTGACCAACGCCAGCAACGGCCACACTTCGGCAGGGTTATACCAGTCGGAAGTGGCGATCAGCACACTGAATACCGATAAGGGCAGCGCCAAGATGGCAATGCCGGTGCGCATCACCGCTAAAGAAGTACGCTTTTCCGACAGCAATAACTGCACCTGATTGATGCTGAGGATGTCGTCTTGGGTGTGTCTGTTCATAACCGCCGCCTAAGGCTACCTTACCCGGTGGGTTTAGCGCAAACTTAGCCGCGGCGCCACACCGTACCGCCCGCACCATCTTCCAGCAGAATATTTTCGGCTGTCAGCAAATCACGGATACGGTCGGATTCCGCCCAGTTTTTGTCTGCACGCGCCTGTTTGCGCTGTTCGATTAAGGCATCGATTTCTTCGTTGCTCAAACCGCCTTCGGTTTGGCCGCCTTGCAAGAAAACTTGCGGATCGCGTTGCAGCAAGCCGATGATGCCGGCCAAAGCTTTCAGGCAACCGGCCAATTCGGCGCTGTTGGTGCGGTTCACTTCGTTAGCCAGTTCAAACAATACCGCTACTGCTTCCACGGTTGCAAAGTCATCGTTCATCGCGGCATAGAAGCGGCGGGTGTATTCGTTGGCTTCTTCGCTCAAGGCAAACTCGGCCGGCGAGGTGTTTTTCAACGCGGTATAGAGACGGGTCAGCGCGCCTTTGGCGTCGTCCAAATGGGCATCGGAATAATTCAACGGGCTGCGGTAGTGCGCACGCAGAATGAAGAAGCGCACCACTTCCGGATCGTATACTTTCAGAATGTCGCGGATGGTGAAGAAGTTGCCCAACGATTTCGACATTTTTTCGCCGTCCACCCGGATGAAGCCGTTGTGCAACCAGTATTTCACATGGCTTTCGATGGTTTTCGCGCCGTGATCGTGGCCGCAATGGCCGCCGTGGGCACCGCAGCTTTGTGCAATTTCGTTTTCATGGTGCGGGAACTGTAAATCCGCGCCGCCGCCGTGGATATCGAAGGTGTCACCAAACAGTTGCTCGCTCATGGCCGAGCATTCGATGTGCCAGCCGGGGCGGCCTTTGCCCCACGGGCTTTCCCAAAAGTCTACTTCATTCGGTTTGGTCGCTTTCCACAATACAAAATCCAACGGATCACGTTTGAAATCGTCCACTTCCACCCGTTCACCGGCACGCAAATCGTCCAGCGATTTACCGGAAAGCTGGCCGTAAGCGGCAAATTCGCGCACGGCGTAATATACATCGCCATTGGCGGCCGGATAGGCTTTGCCGTTGGCAATCAAGCGTTCAATCATGCTGATCATCTCGCCGACATGCTCGGTGGCTTTCGGCTCGACATCGGGGCGCAACACACCCAGCGCATCAGCATCTTCGTGCATCGCCTGAATAAAACGGGCGGTCAATTCACCGATGGTTTCACCATTTTCTGCCGCACGGGCGATGATTTTGTCGTCGATATCGGTGATGTTGCGCACATAAGTGAGTGGGTAACCGTGGGCACGCAACCAGCGCGCAATCATATCGAATACTACCATCACGCGACCGTGGCCGAGGTGGCAATAGTCGTAAACGGTCATGCCGCAAACATACATACGCACGTTTTTCGCATCGATGGGCGTGAAAGGTTCTTTTTGTCGGGTTAAAGTATTATAGATATTCAGCATGTTTGTTCCCTTGAATGGAAAGAAGAGGCCTTACCCTACCGGCTGCAGCCTTTGTTGAGTTTATATTCAGTATTAAAAAAATAAAACTTGTTTTGTTGTTTTGAATCGGAAAAAGCTGCCCAACACCCGGCAGCTTCTCAAGATTTACGCGAAATCTTTACGATATTGAAGCATACCCGTTTGAGCGGCCAATTGGTCATATAACGCCTGAGCGGTCTGATTTTCTGCCGCAGTGATCCAATACACCCGATTGCAGTTTCTCGCTTCGGCCGCTGCATACACCGCTTCAATCAACTGCCGCGCAATACCTTGCCGTCGATGAGCCGAATCAACAAATAAATCTTCCAAATAACAACACTCACCGATGTTCCAAGTATTTGGATGGATCAAGATGTGGGCAAAGCCCACCAAGTTGCCAGCCTCGTCAAATGCACCCAGCGCCTGCATATCGGGTCGACCCACCAGCCGCCGCCAAGTTTCTTGTATTACCTCATCGGCAAGCGTGGTCGGGAAAAAATCAAGATAAGCCTGCCACAGCGACAGCCATTGCGCGTGGTCATTTTCGATTAAAGGGCGGATGGAGAGGCTCATTTTGTTTATCCTAATGGTTTCAGACAGGCATTTATTCTGCTTTAAACACCGAAGTATCGGTTTTCGGCTGCTCTGCCGCCACCTCTGCAGCGGCCTGTTTGGCTGCGGCTTCCGCCTCGGCGGCCAGCCGTTTTTTCTCGATTAAGTATTGATTGATTTGAGA
>CALFOA010000286.1 GCA_937919795.1 uncultured Neisseria sp. | reverse complement strand
CCTGATTTCCTTACTGCAAGAAAAATTATCAAGCCGCCCTCAGGCTGTGCATGAATATGTTACCCCGTTGTTCGTATCACGCGCACCCACCCGGAAAATGAGCGGGCAAGGACATTTGGAAACCATTAAATCGGCAAAACGGTTAGATGAAGGTGTGGGCGTGCTCAAAGTTGCACTCACCCAATTGAAACCCAACCTGCTGGAAAATATGGTCAACCGCGAACGCGAACCCCAATTGTATGAAGACTTAAAACACCGCTTGGCCGCACACGGAAACGATCCGGCCAAAGCTTTTGCCGAACCTTTTTACAAAAACGGCGGACAGCAAGTAAAAGCTGTGCGCGTAGAGCAGGTGCAAAAAACCGGCGTGAAAGTGCATAACGGCAACGGCGTGGCCGACAATGCCACAATGGTTCGGGTTGATGTATTTGAAAAAGGTGGCAAATATTATTTAGTGCCGATTTACAGCTGGCAGGCAGCTCAAGGAATTTTGCCGGATAAGGCTATTATTCAAGGCAGAGATGAAGCTGAATGGCAAATTATTGATGATAGTTATCAATTTAAATTTACGGCATGCCCAAATGATTTGGTTGAAGTACAATCTAAAAAAGGGACAATTTTCGGATACTATGTCGGACTAAATCGAGCAACTGGCGCCATTGATATTCGAGAACATGATGCCGATATACACAAAGGAAAAAATGGTATTTTCCAAAGCATTGGCGTAAAAACTGCCCTTTCTTTTCGAAAATACCAAATCGACGAACTCGGCAAAACCATCACCCTTTGCCGCCAGAAAAAACGGCAGCCCGTCCGTTAACACTATCCCTGCGCCTATTTGTCCGGCGCAGGGATTTTTACATAAAGGGGGAGATTCAATGACCTGGCGCAGCCTGCTTATTCGAGATGGTGGCAAACTTTCGCTCCAACGACAACAAATCTTAATTCAACAAAACAGCAAGAATTACACCGTGCCGCTGGAAGACATCGCCGTGATTGTAATTGAAAGTCCCGAAACCCTGATTACCGTACCCTTATTATCTGCTCTGGCAAAAAACGGCATCACGCTACTCACCTGCGATGAACAATTCCTACCCTGCGGCCAATGGCTGCCCTATTCCCAATACCACCGCCAGCTTAAAACACTCAAACTGCAATTAAATGCCAGCGAGCCACAGAAAAAACAACTGTGGCAAGCCATTGTCCGCCAAAAAATCCGCAATCAAGCACAAACAGCCGATGAAACCGGCAACGACTTAGCCGCCAAACGCCTGCAGGCCATGGCAGCCGAGGTAAAATCCGGTGACAGCAACAATCTTGAAGCCCAAGCCGCCGCACTTTATTTTCAGGCTGTTTTCGGCAGCCAATTCAAACGTGGACAGGCCTGCGGCATCAACAACCATTTAAATTACGGCTACGCCATTGTCCGCGCCGCCATTGCCCGTGCACTCGTGCAATATGGCTGGCTGCCCGCACTCGGCTTATTCCATAAAAGCGAGCTC
>CALFOA010000285.1 GCA_937919795.1 uncultured Neisseria sp. | reverse complement strand
AAATACAGCCAAAACGATAGCCGCCAATATGTGGATGCCGATAAAGTCATCGCTGCCGGTAGCGATTTAAACATCAGCCTGAGTGATGCGAAGAGCAACAGCAACGGCGCCTGTACCGCCGTGCTCAACATCCAGATTCCCGAGCCGGTCATGAAAGCCGCGCGCGATAACCAAACCTTGGTTTATTACCCGCAAAATCTCGATAACATTCTGCAACAGCGCACCGGCGGCAATACCGGTTTAAGCTTCGATGCCAACGGCCTGTTCAAGCAAGTGCTGAACTATACCCCCGCGCCGACACAAAACGCCGGCATCACCGTTAATTATGCCGACAGCAATCTCACCAACGCCGGCCAAACCCTTACCGCCACTCTGCTGCCCTACGGTGTAAAAAGCATCCTGATGATGGGCGGCAAACCCGTTGCCCGCGAAGATGCGCTTAAACAACTGGCCGTCGCCGCCTCCGCCTTAACCGAAGCGCCTGCACCTAGCAGTCAACCCGATCCGCGCGCCATCCTAGAAGACAACAGCGCATCCGGCATCTTCACGCCCACTCCCGCCAGTACACCCGCGCCGGAAACCCTCGCACCTAAAGCGGAAGCCCCCGCCGCCAATATTGCGCCTGCCGAACTGGATCAAGCGCGCGGCAACAACAGCCAAGCCGATGCCGACATCAACCGCGCCTGGGAACGCCTCGACCAAACAGTACAAAAAGAGCTGCTCAACGAGCAACGCGATTGGATACACAGCAAAAACAATAGCTGTCGTTCCGCCGCTGCCCGCGCCGGTAATACCGACGAAGCCGAATACCTGAAATTGCAATGCGACACCCGCATGACCCGCGAACGGATTCAATATCTGAAAGGATACAGCATCCCGTAAGCTTTACAATAAACTCGGCTGAAAACAAACTATGCCTGTCTGAAAAAACCTTAAGATGTTTTTTCAGACAGGCATTTTTATAGGTAGGTACTTCAAATAAATAGTGACTTACTCTCGTCATACTCGAGCTTACCCCATTTTGTTTCAGACAAGCAAATGCCTTTGCACAATACTTCCTAAGAATGCTGGATACACAAGTGACGTCATTCCCGCGCAGGCGGGAATCCATGTTTGATCTTATCAAGCACTTGAATAAAAATAGTTTCTTAAAATCCAAGCTGGATTCCCACCTGCGCGGGAATGACATCCGTAGGGAAATCTTGGCATTTAAAGCTTTATACTTTCGGCTGCTTAAAATGCCTGTCTGAAATCTTTTGCCTTAATTTTGTAGAGCAAACTCCACCGCTGCCAGCGCATGAATTTCAGCGCTGTCAAACACCGGTAGCGGACAATCTTGCTGTTTCAACAGCAAGCCGATTTCAGTACAACCTAAAATCACCCCCTGCGCACCCTGTTGCTGCAAATCGGCAATCACATCCAAATAGTATTGCTTAGCCTCAGCAGTAAAACGGTTACGGCACAACTCTTCAAAAATCACCCGGTGAATTTCGCTTTGCTGCTGATCGTTCGGTATCAAAGTGTGCACACCGAGTTGTTGCATACGCTCGCTGTAAAACCCGTCGCTCATGGTAAAACGGGTACCCAGTAGCGCCACTTTGTGCAAGCTCCGCGCTTTAATCGCATCGGCGGTGGCATCAACCACATGAATCAGCGGTACCTTCACCGCTTCCTCAATCGCCGGAGCCACTTTGTGCATGGTATTGGTCGCCAACACAATCGCTTGCGCACCCATCTGCTCCAACTTCGTCGCACTTTCCGCCAACACCTTTCCCGCCTGCGACCAATTACCCGCGCTCTGTAAAGCCGCGATGGTTGCGAAGTTCACACTGTGCATCAACAAATCCGCGCTGTGGTTGCCACCCAAACGTCGGTTGATTTCGCGATTAATGATTTGGTAATAAGAAACCGTACTCTCGGCGCTCATGCCGCCGATTAGGCCTAATGTTTTCATGATTTCTCCTTGCATTTCCAGCAATCCAAGCCAATGGCAAAAAAGCCGCCTGAATCTCAGACGGCTTTTTATTCGATTGCTTAACCGATTTCCGCAGCGTACTGCTCGGCGCTGAGCAAACCATCCCAATCGGCGGTGTTGGCCGGTTTGATTTTAAAGAACCAGCCGTCTCCATAAGGATCACTGTTAGCGATTTCCGGCGCGCTCACCAAGGCGTCGTTTACCGCCACGATTTCGCCGGTAATCGGGGCATACACATCGGATGCGGCTTTCACCGATTCCACCACACCAGCCTGTTCGTCGGCAGCCAATTCGGTGCCCACTTCAGGCAGTTCGATAAACACGATATCACCCAACAACTCTTGCGCATGTTCGGTGATGCCGACGGTAACGGTACCATCCGCTTCGGTGCGCAGCCATTCGTGGCTGGCTACGTATTTCAGTTCGGCTGGAATATTGCTCATGTTTGATGCTCCTTTTAAGGGATAAATAAAAAATAAATCTCAGACAATCTATGAAATCTTAAGAACAAATGCCTCGGGCGATCAGTTCTTCCAATCGCGCGTAGTGTACAGCAATCATATTTTGCTTCTCTTTTTCAAGCAAATTTTTTGTATTGTTGGATAAGTCGGGCGTGTAGGTATAGTCTAACTCAGCACTTTGTACTTTACTTTTGGTTTTAGAAGCAGCGATGTTTCCTTTGCTGCGAAATACCACCATATTACCTTGTTTATCGTAAAGATTATCTGCAATGGTAACTTTTACACCTTGATTTCGGTAATCGGTACAGATATTTTTAACCGCCTTAACGCTATTTACTTCCACAGTTCCTGCATATTTGCTGAACGTATACAGGGTAAAGCCCTTTGAACTCGCCAGCGATTTCAAATTATCGGCACTGCTTTTGCCGTTTTCATTACGCACAGCAATACTTAAATCATCATTCATTCTAACGATGTCCAGCCAATCCCCGCCACTGATGCTTACCGCTCCGGCAATTTTTCCGCTACCACCGACACTTTTCATAAACGAAGCGGCCTTGAGATTCTGCTCCGTATCTGAAAATTTTAACGGTTCCGGCTCCTTATTTAGGGTACCGCAAGCAGACAGCCCTGTAACCGATAGCAACAAACATACATATCCAAATAATCTCATAAGACATTCCCTCTAATATGCAAAAAATATAAGCATTACTCAAACTGCTGCTTGCCATTGCGCACAAACGGCAACTTCAACACGCGCACGTCCACTTCTTTGCCGCGCATCAGCACTTTGGCGCTGTCGCCTTCAAATGTTTTCGGCACGCGGGCGATGGCGATGGATTGTTTTAAGCTGGGTGAGAACACACCGCTGGTGGTGATGCCGTTGCCTTCAGGGGTAATCACTTCCATGTGGTCGCGTAATACGCCGCCTTTGGCGAGCAGTAGGCCGACTTGTTTGACCGCTACGCCTTTTTCTTTCAGGGCGACCAGAGCGGTTTTGCCGACAAAATCACGCGCTTCGTTTTTCAAATCAACCGTCCAACCCATACCGGCTTCCAGCGG
>CALFOA010000284.1 GCA_937919795.1 uncultured Neisseria sp. | reverse complement strand
CGGTAGAAGTAGAAGCGTTTTGTTCATGATCCGCATGCAAGGTAAAGATGCGATCCAAGGCGCGTACCAATACCGGATTGGGTTCATAAGGTTCAGTCGGCGCTGCAAACATCATGTGCATGAAGTTGGCAGTGTAAGACAAGTCGTTGCGCGGATAGTTGAACGGCAAACCTTTAGAGTAGCGGTAACACATCGCAGCGATGGTCGGGATCTTAGAAATCAAGCGGTAAATCGCTACTTTGCGGTGTTCCGGATCAGCAATTTCCAAGCTGTCTTGATAGAAAGCAGACAAAGCACCCACAACACCCACCATCATGGCCATCGGGTGCGCATCACGACGGAAACCACGGAAGAACCAAGTCAACTGCTCATGCACCATGGTGTGTTTGGTTACAGTCTCAACAAATTTTGCTTTTTGCTCTTTGGTCGGCAATTCACCATAAATCAGCAGATAGCAGGTTTCCAGATAGTCACCGTTTTCCGCCAGTTGTTCAATCGGATAACCGCGGTAATACAGATAACCTTTATCACCATCGATAAAGGTAATTTTCGACTCACAGCTTGCAGTTGAGACAAAACCAGGGTCGAAAGTAAACATATCGGTACCCTTGGTAAAGGCACGGATATCAACAACATCATTACCTAAAGTGCCTTTCAATACCGGCAACTCCAATGCTTCTTTACCTTCGAGTTGTACTTTCATTGTTTGGGACATCTTTATATACTCCTTTATTCTTCTGGGTCAGGTTTTCTAACAGTTAACACCGTCTGATTTTATCCAGCAACGATTCGAACTCAGGATTGTCCGTTTCTTCTTTTTCATTAACCAATGCCAAAAAACTGGGATCAGGCAATTCCAAAATTTCCACGAATACTGATAACTCTTCATCACTCAGATTATCGAACTCTTTTTCCATAAATCGCCCGAGCACGATATCGAGCTCGAGCAATCCACGGCGAGTCAGAAAGCGGATACGTCGCTTTGCTGTTTCATCGAAATTTGCCATATTAAATGGCTCGTTTCAACATAATTTCTTTAATCTTACCGATAGCACGGGTCGGATTCAAGTGTTTAGGACACACATCCACACAGTTCATAATAGTGTGACAACGGAACAATCGATAAGGATCGTTCAAGTTATCCAAACGCTCGTTGGTAATAGTATCGCGACTATCGGCGATAAAGCGATAAGCATTCAGCAAACCAGATGGGCCGACAAACTTATCTGGATTCCACCAGAAAGACGGACAAGCGGTTGAACAGCAGGCGCACAAAATACATTCGTACAAGCCATCCAGCTCTTTACGGTCTTCCTGAGATTGCAAGCGTTCACTATTGGGATCAGCAGGAGTATCGTTCACCACATAAGGTTTAATGGAATGATATTGCTTGAAGAACTGAGTCATATCCACAATCAAATCGCGGATAACCGGCAGACCCGGTAGCGGGCGCAGCACGATAGGCTGCGGCAAGCTTCGGATGTCGGTTAAACAGGCCAAACCGTTTTTACCGTTGATATTCATGCCATCCGAACCGCAGATGCCTTCGCGGCAAGAACGGCGGAAGGAGAAGCTATCATCCTGAGCTTTGATTTTTACCATCGCATCGAGCAGCTTCACATCGGTCGGTTCGATTTCGATTTCATAATCTTTCATGTACGGCTTGGCATCCACATCAGGATTGTAGCGGTACACTTTGAAACGTACTTTTTCCATTGGGTGTATTCCTTAGTAAACGCGTTTGGCCGGTTCGATGTAATCGACAGTCAGCGGTTTGGTATGAACCGGTTTGTAATGCAGGCTGTTGTCGGCTGAATAGAACAAGGTATGTTTCATCCAATTTTCATCATCACGATCCGGATGGTCATCAGAAGCATGAGCGCCGCGCGATTCTTTACGCGCTTCAGCAGAAACCAAAGTCGCTTTAGCCACTTCCATCAGGTTATCCAGCTCCAAGGCCTCAATACGCGCGGTATTCCAAACTTGGCTCTTATCTTTGATTTCGGTGTTTTTGCAACGCTCATACAGCGCCAGCACTTTATCAACACCTTCTTTCAGAATCGAATCAGTACGGAACACACCTGCGTGCAGTTGTACGGTACGTTGCAGGTCGCGGCGCAACTCATCCACGCTCTCGCCACCGGTTTGGTTATTCAGGCGATCCAAACGCGCTTTAGTGAACTCGCCTGCATTGTCAGGCAACGCTTTCCAATCAGATTGTTGATTGATGAACTCAATCATGCTGTCGCCGGCAGACTTACCGAACACCACCAAGTCGAGCAAGGAGTTGGTACCCAAGCGGTTAGCACCGTGCACGGAAGCACAAGCACATTCACCGGCTGCATACAGACCTTTTACCACGACTTCGGGGTTATTGCCTTCAGGAACGGTTACTTCACCCAAATAGTTGGTCGGAATACCACCCATCATGTAGTGAGTAGTCGGCACCACCGGAATCGGGTCTTTAATCGGATCGATACCGGCAAACTGGATGGAAATCTCGCGGATACCCGGCAGTTTTTCCATGATTTTTTCGGCACCGATGTGGTCGATTTTCAGCAATACGTGGTCTTTGTTCACGCCGCAGCCGCGACCTTCGTAAATTTCCATCGCCATGGCACGAGATACCACGTCGCGTGAGGCCAAATCTTTTACGGTCGGTGCATAGCGTTCCATGAAGCGTTCACCGTTTGCATTGAGCAGGATACCGCCCTCACCGCGCACGCCTTCGGTAATCAATACACCGGCACCGGCTACACCGGTCGGGTGAAATTGCCAGAATTCCATGTCTTCCAGCGGGATACCGGCACGGGCGCAAATACCCAAGCCGTCACCGGTATTCATAAAGGCGTTGGTAGAAGACGCATAAATACGGCCGGCACCGCCGGTAGCAAACAATACAGCTTTAGCATGGAAAATGTAAACGTCGCCGCTTTCCATTTCCATTACGGTTACGCCGACTACATCGCCGTTTTCATCGCGAATCAAATCCAGAGCGGTCCACTCAACGAAGAATTGGGTGTTGGCACGCACGTTTTGTTGGTACAGCGTGTGCAGCATGGCATGGCCGGTACGGTCGGCTACAGCACAAGCGCGTTCTACCGCGCGTTTGCCGTGTTCTGCGGTGTGGCCGCCGAACGGACGTTGGTAGATTTTGCCGCTCTCTACGCGGTCAAACGGCATACCCATGTGCTCCAGCTCGATAACGGCTTCTGGGGCGCGACGGGTCATGAACTCGATGGCATCCTGGTCACCCAACCAGTCGGAACCTTTCACGGTATCGTACATGTGCCACGTCCAATGGTCTTCCTGCACGTTACCCAGAGAAGCGGAAATACCGCCCTGCGCCGCTACGGTGTGCGAACGAGTGGGGAAAACTTTAGACAATACAGCAGTATTCAGACCTGCTTTAGATAATTGCAATGCGGCGCGCAAACCGGCACCACCGCCGCCTACGATTACGGCGTCAAACTTTCTAACAGGAAAACTCATCATTACCCCCAGATTACTTTAAATGAATATACGGCACAGCCTATCAACCATACGATGGTGGCGCATTGCAGAAACAAACGTAAACCGAAGGGTTTAATATAGTCCATCCACAAATCGCGCACACCTACCCACGCATGCAGAAACAGCGCCAAGAAAGTAACCTGAGTAAACACTTTTACCCAAGTTTTGCCGAAGAACGCCTGCCACTCGGTATAATCGTCTGCACCAATCATACTCAACAGAAAGAAAAAGAAAATAACGGTATAAACCAGCATGATAACGGCAGTTGCGCGCTGCATAGCCCAATCGCGCAAGCCATAATGAGCGCCGGCGAGTTTACGATTTACCATAATGCGACTCCCAATACCAAAGCCGATACGATACCGGCAATCAAAACGATGCGTGCGGATTTACGGGCGGTTTCCAACTCCAAGCCAATATGTGCATCCAGCAATAAGAAGCGTACGCCTGCAATCAAGTGATGCATCAATGCCCACAATACACCAATCAGGATTAATTTCACTAAGAAATTATCCGCCCAAGCTTTATAGGTCTCGAAAGTTTCGCCACTGCTCAGCGAACCTCCCAGCAAAGCCAACAGGATAGGCAGCATTACAAATAGAATAACGCCGCTGATGCGATGCAAAATCGAAACTATCCCTGGAATCGGCAGCTTGATTTGCTGGAGATCCAGAAACACAGGTCGTTTTTTTGTCTGCATTTCAATTCCTTGAATATATTAATATAAAGATAACGGTGGTTTGTGCGAAGTCAAAACGCAGCCTGTTGAAACCCATTTCACAGTTACAACAAACTACTTTAACCCATAATTTACCTTGTTTATCTCTTATTGGGTAGTCTTTTTTAGCATAATTTCAAATGAAATTTAGCAACATTTTACTCTTCGCTATGGCGAATATCCAAGATTCCTTGCTTCAACAATTATTTAAGTCTCAAAAGCGCAATTGTATGGCAAACATTGCTATTTAATATATCTATGAGGCCGGATTAATACAAAATACTGCACGATATTGTACAGATTCTGCCGCTCACGCCGACTCTCCTCCTTACTCAGCTAACTTTACAAAATATAGTTACACTCCCCTACAATTATTGGTATGATAGCCTGCCTGTACAGTCGAAGATTACGATGTTATCTTTAATTAACGTCTCCCCTTAATCTGCTGCTGTTTATGCTGCTTTATTTTTCATTAATTATTGTCTTAGGAGGATTTTGGTATGAAAACACCCGTTCGCGTAGCCGTTACCGGTGCTGCAGGTCAAATTGGTTACAGCTTGCTGTTCCGCATTGCCAGTGGCGAAATGCTGGGCAAAGACCAGCCGGTTATTCTGCAATTGCTGGACTTGCCGCAAGCCCAAAATGCAGTTAAAGGCGTGATGATGGAATTGCAAGACTGTGCTTTCCCGCTGTTAGCCGGCATGGTGGCTTCCGACAATCCGGAAGTAGCGTTTAAAGATGCCGACATCGCCATTCTGGTGGGCGCTCGCCCGCGTAGCAAAGGTATGGAACGAGCCGATCTGTTGCAAGCCAATGCCGAAATCTTTACTGTTCAGGGTGCAGCTTTGAATAAAGTAGCCAGCCGCAATGTGAAAGTATTGGTAGTAGGCAACCCGGCCAACACCAATGCTTATATCGCGATGAAATCCGCTCCGGATCTGCCGGCGAAAAACTTTACCGCTATGCTGCGCTTGGACCACAACCGCGCCGCCAGCCAGATTGCTGAGAAAACCGGCAAATCGGTTAAAGATATTGAAAAACTGTGCGTTTGGGGCAACCACTCGCCGACCATGTACGCCGATTACCGTTTCGCCACCATTAATGGTGAAAACGTAAAAGACTTGATCAACGATCAGGTTTGGAACGCTGAAGTATTCCTACCGACCGTAGGCAAACGTGGTGCCGCCATCATCGAAGCACGTGGCTTGTCTTCTGCTGCTTCTGCCGCCAATGCTGCCATCGATCACATCCGCGATTGGGTGTTGGGCACCAACGGCAAATGGGTAACCATGGGTATTCCTTCCGACGGCTCTTACGGTATTCCTGCTGAAACCATGTTTGGCTTCCCGGTAACCTGCGAAAACGGTGAATACAAAATCGTTGAAGGCTTGGCTATCGACGAATTCAGCCAAGAGCGTATCAATGTTACTTTGAAAGAATTGGAAGAAGAAAAAGCCGGTGTGGCTCATCTGCTGTAAGGCTTCCCTGCTTTGAAAGCTGTTAATCCACTTCAAAGCAACTAAAATGCCTGTCTGAAAAACTTTTCAGACAGGCATTTTGTTTCGCGGTTAGTTTATATGATTACAGATCCAGATGAATCGGTAACCGCAGTATCTGGCAGGAACACCGACATACTATAGCTTTGGCTGCTGTCACCAATATATTTACTAAAGTCAGGATTCGACACACTCTGCCCTTGAAATTCAAAGTTTTCAATTTGGAAACTTGAGCCGCTGAAGAAATTCGAAAGGATAACCGAGCTATCCCCTTCTTCATCCCACAGCACCAAGTTCTTACCTTCTTTTTTGAACTGAATCTCATTGGTTTGAGCATCGGTAAAGCGGACGGTATCTTTCTGCGAAGTTGACCCAACATCAATAATGGTGTCCCGGCCATCCAATTTACCGAATACATAAGTATCGCTACCAATGCCGCCGTTAAGCGTATCATCGCCAAAACCGCCGATTAAAGTATCGTTGCCGTTACCGCCAAACAGCTGGTCGTTACCGTTGCCGCCGTCCAACTCGTCATTGCCATTATTACCCTGCAATTTATCATCACCCTCGCCGCCGGCCAGCTTGTCATTTCCCTTATCACCCTGCAATTCGTCGTTACCGGCACCGCCGTTCAACACATCGTCACCGTCATCGCCATACAGGCTGTCGTCGCCCTCATCGCCCCACAATTGATCGGCTCCGGTGCCACCATAAAGGTAATCGCTATTGGAACCACCGGCAATTTGGTCGTCGCCTGAGCCGCCCATGATGGTATCGATGCTGTTGGAACCTAATAAGATATCGCTATCCGCTGTGCCTTTGCCTTCGATTCGAAGTTCCGCCATATCTTGATAAGTAACGGTTCGGTCGTCAAACTCAAATTGGTCATAGCGATAATCCTGATCTGCGACTTGATCGTGTTCGCTGTTATAAATTTTACCGGCAAAATAGCGGCGGATGGTCACGCTGTCACCTTCATCCTGACCAAAAGCTTTGATAATTAAATCATTGCCTGAGCGTGAAAAATGACCGGAAAAGGAATCGCTGCCGCTGAAGCGCAAGGTATTGGTGTCGGCACTGCTGCGGCCTGAGTCAAACACCTTATCCTGGCCGTGGCCTTTTTCAAAAAGATAGGTGTCGGCACCCTCACCACCTTCCAATAAATCATTACCGGCACCGCCTACTAAAATATCGTTGCCAGCTTCAGCTATTAAATGATCGTTGCCCGCATGACCATACATTTCATCCTGCGTATTGGCACCCCAATTAATATCATCTTTATTGCTGCCATCCCACC
>CALFOA010000283.1 GCA_937919795.1 uncultured Neisseria sp. | reverse complement strand
GCGGCAAGCACAACGATTTGGAAAACGTGGGCTACACCGCCCGCCACCACACCTTCTTTGAAATGATGGGCAACTTCTCGTTTGGCGACTATTTCAAACAAGACGCCATCCATTTCGCCTGGGAATTTCTTACCAGCCCCGCCTGGCTGAACCTGCCGAAAGAAAAACTCTTGGCCACCGTTTACGCTGAAGACGACGAAGCCTACAACATCTGGCTCAACGAAATCGGTATGCCCGCCGAGCGCATCATCCGCATCGGCGACAACAAAGGCGAGCGCTATGCCAGCGACAACTTCTGGCAAATGGGCGACACCGGCCCTTGCGGCCCCTGTTCGGAAATCTTCTTTGATCACGGCGAACACCTGTGGGGCGGCCCGCCGGGAAGCCCGGAAGAAGATGGTGACCGCTTTATCGAAATCTGGAATTGCGTATTTATGCAGTTCAACCGCGACGAGCAGGGCAATATGAACCCGCTGCCGAAGCCCAGCGTGGATACCGGCATGGGCTTGGAGCGCATGGCCGCCGTGATGCAGCATGTAAACAGCAATTATCAGATTGATTTGTTTGAAAACCTGCTCAAAGCCGCCGCCCGCGAAACCGGCACTGCCTTCAGCATGGATGTGCCCAGCCTGAAAGTAATCGCCGACCACATCCGCGCCTGTTCCTTCCTGATTGCCGACGGCGTAATGCCCAGCAACGAAGGCCGCGGCTACGTATTGCGCCGCATCATCCGCCGCGCCGTGCGCCACGGTTACAAACTCGGCCAAAAACAAGCGTTTTTCCACAAGCTGGTGCCCGATTTGGTAAACGAAATGGGCGAGGCTTATCCCGAGTTGAAAGAAAAACAGGCGCAAATCACCGAAGCGCTGAAAAACGAAGAAACCCGTTTTGCCCAAACGCTGGAAACCGGCATGGCCTTGCTGGAAGAGGCTTTGGCCGGCGGCGTAAACCAATTGAACGGCGAAGTGATTTTCAAACTGTACGACACTTACGGCTTCCCCTACGACCTCACTGCCGACATCTGCCGCGAGCGCAATATCGAAATGGATGAAGACGGCTTCAACCGCGAAATGGAAGCCCAACGCGCCCGCGCCCGCGCCGCGCAAAACTTCAAAGCCGATACCCAACTGGCCTACGACGGCCAAGACACCGAGTTTAAAGGCTACACCGAGCGCCAAACCCAAGCCAAAATCCTTGCTCTGTATAAAGACAGCGAGCCGGTAAACGAATTACACGAAGGCGACAGCGGCGCCGTGGTGCTGGATAACACCCCGTTTTACGCCGAAAGCGGCGGCCAAGTGGGCGACGTCGGCTACATCCGCGCAGGCGGCAACCGCTTTGAAGTACGCGATACCCAAAAAATCAAGGCCGCCGTATTCGGCCAGTTCGGTGTATTGGTATCCGGTAGCCTGAAAGTGGGCGACAGCGTGAGCGCCGAAATCGACAACGATATCCGCAACGCCAATATGCGCAACCACAGCGCTACCCACCTGATGCACCAAGCGCTGCGCGACGTACTCGGCAGCCACGTCGAGCAAAAAGGCTCGCTGGTGACCGCCGAAGTGACCCGCTTCGACATTTCCCACCCGCAAGCCGTGAGCGCCGAAGAAATCGCCGAAGTCGAGCGCCGCGTCAACAGCATGATTCTTGCCAACGTGCCGGTAGAAGCCGTCAACATGAGCATGGAAGAGGCACAAAAAACCGGCGCGATGATGCTGTTTGGCGAAAAATACGGCGACGAAGTGCGCGTATTGAAAATGGGCGAGTTTTCCACCGAATTGTGCGGCGGCACCCACGTTTCCCGCACCGGCGACATCGGCCTGTTTAAAATCATCAGCGAAGGCGGTATCGCCGCCGGCATCCGCCGCGTAGAAGCCATCACCGGCTTGGCCGCGCTGCAATGGGCGCAAAACCAAGAACGCCTGATGCGCGACATCATCGGCGAAGTGAAAGCGCAAACCGAAAAAGACGTACTCTCTAAAATCCAAGCCAACGCCGCGCAAAGCAAAGCGCTGGAAAAAGAGTTGAGTAAAGCCAAAGCCGAGCTGGCGGTACACGCCGGCGCCAAGCTGCTCGATTCCGCCAAAGACTTGGGCGGTGCATCCTTGGTAGTCGCCCAAATCGACGCCGAAGCCGGCGCCCTGCGCGACATCGTGACCGACCTCACCGGCAAATCCGAGCAAGCCGTGGTACTGCTGGCCGCGGTCAACGACGGCAAAGTTTCATTGTGCGCCGGTGTGTCTAAACCCTTAACCGCTAAAGTGAAGGCTGGCGATCTGGTGAAATTTGTTGCCGAACAGATTGGCGGCAAAGGCGGCGGTCGGCCGGATTTGGCGCAGGCTGGCGGTACTGATGCGGCCAAGTTGCCGGAAGCGTTGAATGGGGTAGAAGGTTGGGTTAGCGGTAAGCTGGCTTGATTTTGATGAAGTGATGAAATAGGCTGTCTGAAAATTTATTTTCAGACAGCCTATTTTTTTAGATATCTTGTTCTATTTCATCCAATTTATCACTTATTCCTTGTTCTATTTCATTTAACGAAAAAATATTTGAGCTTAAGCGTAAAGTCGCTGTTTGTGAGTCCCAAGGAATGGTATTCCCTTCAGATTTTCGTTTGATTTCATTTCCTGAACCTTGAGCCATTGAAAATAAATCTAAAAAGCTACGAGGCCCAACTCCTACAAAAGGGTTAAAGTTTAATTTATCACTAACATAGCTAGTTGGTGGTTTTAAAGTCATTGAATCACTCCATAATCCTAATGCTTTACTTTTAGGGTATGGCTCGATAAAGAAAACTTCTTTAATCCCAGAAGCGACAATATGCTTTGCACAATTATGGCATG
>CALFOA010000282.1 GCA_937919795.1 uncultured Neisseria sp. | reverse complement strand
CAGCCGGTGTAGCTCTTGGCATCAACGCCAATGTCTTTCAGCGCCATCGCCAACAGGCCGATGGTGACTTGTTCGCCGGTGGCCAACACCACGTCTAATTCGCGTGGATCGGGAAATTCCTGCATTTCATGGGCAAGCGCCACCAAACGGTTGGTTTCGCCGCTCATGGCGGATACGACCACCACCACATCGTGGCCGGCCGCACGGGCTTTCGCCACGCGCTTGGCCACGTTTTTGATGCGTTCGGGCGAGCCGACCGAGGTGCCGCCGTATTTTTGTACAATTAAAGCCATTTTTTTGCTTTCTGGGTAACGTGAAGTTAAGCGGAATAAATCATCAGATGCGCAGCTTTTTGCTTGAGCGTTCGGCTGCGCGGGAACGAACGGTATTCGAAATATTGGTTTATTAAACCAGAAAGCTCTGAGAAAACCGCGTCGGTATTTGCTGTACCACGACCCCTATGGGGCTTGGCGGAGAACTCCGTCAAACCCGCCTTTCCGGCCGGAAATGCTTGCAAAAACCTTCATCAGATTCAATCAGAGCTAACTTTGAAATAGGGCGTTATTATCCCGCGTTTTAACATGAAGTTCAAGAAAAGTGGCGGGGGAATGGGGCGGATAACGCTGATTGTGGTATTCGGTTCCTTACCGCGGAAATGCCTGTCTGAAAACCATTTTATTGAGTTTTCAGACAGGCATTGATGGTTTTAACCTTTTTGCTGTTTAGACTTTTCCGCCAACATCGCCGCCAAACCGCTTAAATGGCTGCGGCCCTCTTCTTTGCTTACAATCGGTTCACCGCCTTTGCGGCCTAAAATGCGCAAATCTTCTTGCGGCATTTCGTCGATAAAGCGGCTGGGATCGGGAAACTGCCAAGTGCCTTGCCGTTTGCGTTTAATGCAATGGGTGAGGGTGAGCTGGCGTTTGGCGCGGGTGATGCCGACATACATCAGCCGCCTCTCTTCTTCAACGTTGCTCTCTTCAATGCTGTCGGCGTGCGGCAGCATGCCTTCTTCGCAGCCGACCAAAAATACATAAGGATATTCCAGCCCTTTGGAAGCGTGCAGGGTGGAGAGTTTGACGGCATCGACTTCTTCTTCGTTTTTGCCTTCGAGCAAGGTCATCAGCGCGATGGTTTGGGCGATTTCGATGATGTTTTTGCCGTCTTGCTCACCTTTTTTCGCCAGCCAGCCGGTTAAATCGCCGACGTTGCGCCATTTGATTTCGCCCGCTTTGCCTTCTTCGCTGTTGAGCAGATGGGCTTCGTAGGCGATGTCGCAGAGCAGGTTGTTGATGAGTTGGCCGGCGTCATCGTGTTCGGCGCGGCTACGGTAGTGTTCCATCAGCGTCATAAATTGTTGCAGATGCTCGCGGTTGGCGGGGGTAAGCGTGGTGTGGGCGGTCGGGGTGAGTGCGGCTTCGTATAGGCTGCATCCGTGCTCGTGGGCGTAGGTGTTGAGTTTGCCCAGTGTGGCTTCGCCGATGCCGCGCTTGGGGGTGGTGACGGCACGCAGGAAAGCGGGGTCGTCGTTGGGGTTTGCGAGCAGGCGGATGTAGGCGAGTACGTCTTTGATTTCGGCTTTATCAAAAAAGCTTTGGCCGCCCGAAAGCTGATAGGGCACGCGTGCGCTGCGCAGGGCTTCTTCAAAAATCCGCGCCTGATGATTGCCGCGGTAGAGTACGGCGAAATCGGCGTAGCGGGTTTTGTCGCCGCCCACCAGCTTTTGTTTCACAATCTGGCTGACTACCCATTCGGCTTCGTGCTGCTCGTGCTGGCAGGCCACCACTTTAATGTGTTCGCCCATACCGAATTGCGACCACAGCATTTTCTTAAACAATTTCGGATTGTTTTCAATCACTTTGTTGGCCACTTTGAGAATCCGCGCGGTCGAGCGGTAATTCTGCTCGAGTTTGATGACTTTCATCTGCGGATAGTCGGCCTGCATTTGGCGCAGGTTTTCCATATTGGCGCCGCGCCAGGCGTAGATGGATTGGTCGTCGTCGCCCACCGCGGTAAACATGCCTTCCGCGCCGGTCAAGAGCTTCATTAAGGTGTATTGGCAGGCGTTGGTGTCTTGGCATTCGTCCACCAACAAATAGCGCAGGCGCAGCTGCCATTTGTGGCGCACTTCGCTGTTTTGTTGCAATAACACGGCGGGCAGGCGGATTAAGTCGTCAAAATCCACTGCCTGATAATGTTCTAGTGTGGCTTGATAGCTGGCGTAAACGGCGGCCATTTGTTTGTCCCACTCGTTTTCGGCGTGTTGCAGGATGTCTTCCGGCGTTTTTAAATCGTTTTTCCACAAGGAAATCTGGTGCTGGGTTTTGTATAAGGCTTCTTTGCCGGTGCCGCCTAATAATTCGTTGATGATTTTGGCGCTGTCGGTGCCGTCGAGTATCGAAAAATTCTTTTTATAGCCGATATGGGTGGCTTCCTCGCGCAAAATACGCATTCCCAGCGAGTGAAAAGTGCAAATGGTCAGCCCGCGCGTATCCTTTTTGCTGAGCATCTTGCTCACGCGTTCCTGCATTTCTTTGGCGGCTTTGTTGGTAAAGGTAATCGCGGCGATGTGGTGCGGCGGATAGCCTGCTTCGGTAATCAGATAGCGGATTTTCTGGGTAATCACGCCGGTTTTGCCGCTGCCGGCACCGGCCAAGACCAACAGCGGCCCTGCCAAATACTTAACGGCTTGTTGTTGCTGGGGGTTGAGTTTCATGGGGAACAATATTAAGAGAAATGAGGCGGATTATAGCATTTTCAGACAGGCAGAGACCTTTGCAAAAACACTTCCTAAGGCCGTTAGATACACAAGTGACGTCATTCCCGCGCAGGCGGGAATC
>CALFOA010000281.1 GCA_937919795.1 uncultured Neisseria sp. | reverse complement strand
GCTGCCTTGTATCAATTCTTTATTACTTTCGCTATAGTTCGCTCTAGGGAATCGTAATCCGCCCGTCCCGCCGGTACGATGCTGCGCTGGTCGCTCCTGCGGTACGAACGGCAGAGGGCGGAAAGCCGAAGCGCTGTTTAAAGCGTGCGGCAAAACGCGAGGCGCTGTGATAGCCTGCTTCACCGGCGATGTGGGCAATCGGCCAGTCGGTTACCTGTAATAAGGTGAGCGCCCGCATCATGCGGACATCGGCTAAAAGCTGGCGGAACGAAGTGTTTTGTTGCGCCAGTTGCCGCCGCAATGTCGGCTCGCTCATGTTTAATTGTTGTGCCGCTTGTGCCGCCGTCCATGCTTGTGCTGTGTCGGCGGCAATCATTTTGCGTATCTGTCGCACCAAACTGATTCGCTCGTATACGGTGAATCCCCATCCCTGATGCAGTAACCACGCCAATAAGCTGTGTAATGCGGTTTCGGTAACGGCGGCGGGCATGTCGGCTTGGCTCAGCGCCCAAGCGGCGTGTTCAAATGAAGCGCTTGCTTTGTCGTTGCGCCCCAGTAGGGCGGCATCTGCTATGGCTGCGCCGGTGCCGTATTGGTCGGCAAAGCGTTCTACCACCGTCTGATCAAAGCTGACCCATTGCGCTTCGTATAACCCGTTTTCATCCGGTTCGTTAATCACATCGAAGGTTTGGTTGCCTGTTACGGCCACCATTTGCCCGGCCGACACCAATAATTCCCCTTTCGCCCAGCGCAGGCGTTTGCAGCCGCGGCGGATGAAAATCATGCTCGGTTCCAGCAAAGCCAAACGGCTGTACAGCAGTTTGCTGTGCTGAATAATGTTGCCGGTGCTGCCCAGTTGCGGGCGGGTATCAAGCTGGCGTTGGGGCATGGCGCTATCTTTATTAAGGGTGGGCGGGGAAGAATAAATCCATTCTACCTTTTTCGTTTCAACACCAGCCACAAAAACACCAGCCCGCCGGCAAATTCCACCACCACGCTTAATACGGCTTTCATGCCTAAAACGTGCTCGAACACGGTTTGCCCTGCCACCAGCAGCAAGGCTGCGGTGAGGAACACCATCGGCAGGCGCGTGCTGTGTTTCATGTTGGGGGCGAAGTGGTTGGCCAAGGCTGCCACCAGCAGGCCGAAGAAGCTGACGGGGCCGACCAGCGCGGTGGAGGTCGCTACCAATACCGCCACCCAAGCCAGCAGCCATAAGGTGTGGCGGGTGTAGGGAATGCCGAGGTTGATGGCTTGGTCGCGGCCGAGCAGGTGGACATCCAAGCGGTAGCGTTCGCGCCAGATAAACACGCTGCTGATGAATAAAATCACGGCGGCAATCGCCAGCATCTGTTGGTTCACGCTGTTAAACGAGGCGAAGGTATAGGCCTGCGCCACGGCAAATTCTTCGGGGTCGATCAGGCGTTGCAGCAGGGAAGAGAGGCTGCGGAACAGAATGCCGAAAATCACGCCGATTAATATCATCCGCACCAAATCGCGCCCGCCTTGGCGCAGCAGCATTTGAAACAGCAACAGCGAGCCGCCGACCATCGCCGCCAGTTCAAAACCGAATTTGCCTAGCGGCGGCAGATGGGTATAGCCCACACCGCCCAATACCGCCACTAAGAGCGTCTGCAAAAAGATATACAGCGCGTCGAAGCCCAAAATCGAGGGGGTGAGAATCGGGTTGTTGGTGAGGGTTTGAAACAGCAGCGTCGATACGCCCACCGCATAGGCTACCAGCAGCAAGGAAGCGAGCTTGGTGGCGCGCAAGGGCAGGATGAAATCCCAGTTGCCGTTGGCGTTTAGGGTGAGAAACAGGGTGCAGGAAACCAGCAGCAAGCCCGCCGCCAGCCACATGGAACGATAGCTTTCAGACGGCATGGGCAGGTTTCCTCAACAATAAATACAAAAACAATACCGTGCCCACCACGCCGAACACGGTCGCGACAGGCACTTCAAACGGAAAGCGGATCACGCGGCCGATGATGTCGCACAGCAATACCATCGCCGCGCCCATCAACGCCACCGCGGGCAGGCTTTGGCGCAGTTTGTCGCCCATCAGGCGGCTGACGATATTGGGTACCACCAGCCCGATAAAGGGAATATTGCCCACAGTCACCACCACCAGCGAGGTAATCAGCGCCACAATGATTAAACCCGCCCACAAAATGGTATTGCGGTTTAAGCCGAGGTTCACCGCCACGGTTTCACCGAGACCGATAATGGTGAGCTGATCGGCAATCAGATAGGCGCACACCGCCAAGATGCCGGTGAGCCACAGTAATTCATAACGCCCCAGCAACACGCCGGAAAAGTCGCCCTGCTGCCACACGCTCAACAACTGCATCATTTCGTTTTCATAAGCGATAAACACCGCCACCGATTCAATCACGCCGCCGAAAATAATGCCCACCAAGGGCACCATCAACTGCGCGGTTGGCGGCAGGCGGCGGATCAGCAGCATAAACAGCAACATGCCCGCCATCGCCGCCGCGGCCGCCACCGACATTTTGGTCATCAGCGCGGCGGCAGGGAAAAACAAGGCCATCATCAGCAAACCCAAAGCCGCACTCTGGCTCGCCCCCACCATCGACGGCTCGACAAAACGGTTGCGCATCAGAATCTGCATAATCATGCCCGCCACCGCCAGCGAGGCGCCGGTAAGCACAATGGCAAAAGTGCGCGGCAGGCGGCTGGTGAGCATCAACTGCATATCGTCGGAAAAGTGCAGCAGTTTAGACCAACTGAAGTCGGCCACGCCGATGGAAAGGCTGGCGGCAAACAGCAGCATCAGCGCAGCGAGGTTTAGGGTGAGAAAGGGTAAGGTTTTTTGCGGCATGTGATGGGTGTGGTTTCAGACAGGCATATAAGGGTAAATAATCAAGAGAATGGGCATATATTAAAGAGTAGAGCCATCCTATTTCGACAGTTTTAAAATATTCAGCGCGCCGCGTCCGACTAATAAAAACACCAACGTGCCGACCAGCAAATCGGGATATTTTGAATGGCTCAACAGGGTCAGCACACCGGCAGCGATGACGCCCAAATTCACCAGTACATCATTGGCGGTAAAAATCATGCTGGCCTGCATATGCGCTTCACGGCTTTTGCTCTTTTGCAGCAGATACAGGCACAGCGCATTGCCGGCCAAAGCCAGCAGCGAGATGCCTATCATCAGGCGGAAGTCGGGCAGGGCTTCGCCGCCCAAAAAGCGTTGCAGCACTTCAAAAAAGCCCCACACCGCCAACACCAATTGCAAAATCCCCGCCGCTTTGGCGGTGTTTTTCTTGCGCATCACCGTTCCGCCAACTGCTAATAGGGCGAGACCGTACACAAAAGTATCGGCCAACATATCCAAGCTGTCGGCCAGTAAGCCCATCGAATCGGCCCAAATGCCGGTAAACGCTTCCAACACAAAGAAAAACAGGTTAATCGCCAACACCTGCCACAGCAGTTTGCGCTCGTTTTCCGGTGTCTGTTTTACTTGGGTATCCGCATCTTGTTCAGCCGTTTCCAGCAGCGAAGTATCAAAATTCAGGCTGTCGAGCCGCTGCAAAATCGGCTGATAATCACCGTGGTGCCACACCGTTAAGCGGCGGTTGGCAATATCGAAATCCAGCGATTGGATGTCGGATAAATCGGCCAACTTCATGCGGATCATCGCTTCTTCCGAAGGGCAATCCATTTTGGCAATGCGAAATACGGTGCGATACATGGCTGTTTCCCATTAAGGTTTTTCAGACAGGCATTATAGTGGGTGTGGATAAGGAAGGGGTGTTTGAGCGGTGAAGTGTGAGGTAAGCCTGCGGCTTACTGCCCTCTCCCTAGCCCTCCCCCACGGGGGAGGGAACAGGTTGCTGAGTCGTCTGACATTGTTAGTTGTTTATCTCACATTTTTTGCTACGCAATATGAAAGATGCTGGGTAGCTCAGAGATGTAGTCGCTTCTGCAAGGTACAACCTAAACATAGTTTACATTTTACCTTCAGGACATGGTTTACACTTTC
>CALFOA010000280.1 GCA_937919795.1 uncultured Neisseria sp. | reverse complement strand
CGATATTGTGAAGCGCACCAATGAAATTTTTGTGCTGATGGGCGGCGAGATGGCTTTGCAAAAAGGCGATGCCGGTACGGCGTTGGCCACTTATATCGTCATGTTCGAGCGAAGCAAAGATCCGCAAGTAGCCGAGCGTGCCATGGAAATGGCGATGTCGCTGCATGCTTATGAGCAGGCCGAAGCGGTTTATCAGAAATGGCGCGAAGTCGAGCCGACTCCCGGTACCGCGCAACGGCGCATGACTTGGGCTCGTAGTGTAACCTTTGGCGATGTGGACAATATCCGCAAAAATATCCGCGAAGTGATGAATCAGGCCGATGAGGAGCAGCGCAGCCGTTTGTTCTTGTTGTTGGCGCAAGCGGGCGTACAGCGCCCGGGTTTGGCCAAGCAAATCGATAAAGCGGTACACGCCGAAGCAAAAAAATATCCGGAGATGCCGGAAGCGGTGATGACCGATGCGATTTACAGCGCTTATGCCGGTGACGAGCGAGAGGCGGTAAAAGCCTTAAAACGCCTGTCTGAACTCGATACGTCCATTCTGCCGGCCACTGAATTGACCTTACGTTTAATCGGCCAGCAGCAACCGGAGATTCTGAATCGATTCTTTGCCGAGACCAATACCGACAAACTCTCGCCGCTGTGGCAGCAAATCAAGCTGGAAAGCTTGATACACGCCGGAAAAAACGACGAAGCTTATGCTTTGTTGCAAAAACTGCTGGCGGAAAATCCTGATGGCGACCTCTATCTGCAAGCGGCTTTCCTTTCTATGAAGCAGAAAGACGATTTGCAGACTACCATGGGCTACCTCAACCAAGCCTATAAATACGGCACTCAGGAACAAAAAAGCCGTGCGGCGGTAGTGGCCGCCATGCGCAGTGCTGATGCCAAACAGTTTGCCCAAGCTCGCGAGTGGGCCAATAAAGTCCAGTCGCCCGATTTTGTGTTTGATAAAGCCGTGTTGCAGGCATCGATTAGCGCCGAAGAGGGCAATTGGCGCCAAGCGCTTGATATCGCCCGCCGCGCCCGTTCACTGCCCGAACAGCAAGGCCGTTTTTTCAATGACGGAGACCTGCTGCGAGTGCAGTTGTTTGCCATTGCCAAGCAAGACAATGCGCGCCAAGCCTTGCAGGAATTAAATCAGTTGTATACCCGCACCGCCAAGCAGCCGGAAAACAGCGAAAAAATGGCCGATATTCTCTATCAACGTGCCATGGTGTATGCCGACCAGTTAAATGATCCGCAAAAAGCGATTGCCGACTTGCGCCGTTATCAGGAATTAAAACCCAATACCGCCGGCGGCATGAACGCGTTGGGCTATACCTTGCTGTTACTGCCTAATCCCAATATCGATGAAGCCTTCCAGCTGATTCAGGCCGCTTACCAGCAAGAACCCGAATCGGCCGCCATCAACGACAGCATGGGTTGGGCGTATTTCCTGAAAGGCGAAACCGAAATGGCCTTGCCTTATCTGGAGTTTGCCTTTAAAGAGTTTCCCGATCCCGAAGTAGCTGCACATTTGGGCGAGGTCTATTGGAAGCTGGGGCGTCAACAAGATGCTAAGCGGGTATTCGAGCAAGGCTTGCAGCAAAAAGAAGGCAAGCGCGCGATGTTACTGCAAACCATGCGCCGTTTGGGTGTGCCGTCTCCCACTAAGTAATAATAGGCCTGTCTGAAAGGAAGCTTTCAGACAGGCATTTCAATTCATTGCCTAAAACCGCAAAGGAAGTTGATTGATGAACAGCAAATATAAATCCCTGATCGCCATAACCGTCGCCCTGTTGCTGGCGGCGTGTACTACCATTGCCCCGCGTACCAACGATTGGCGCGAGCAGGGGAGTATAGAAGACTTCAACGCCGATGGTCGCTTGGCGGTAAAAATGAACGATAAGGGCTCTTATGCCAACTTTGACTGGACTTACCAAAATGGCGTGCAAACCATAGATGTCAACACCCCGATCGGTAGCACCGTCGGCCAATTGTGCCAAGACAGCCGCGGCGTGCTGGCGGTAAACAGCAACGGCCAAGTGTTTGAAGCCGGTAGCGCGCAAGAATTAAGCGAACGCCTGCTGGGTTATTCTTTGCCGGTGCAGTATCTCAATATTTGGAGCCAAGGGCAGTGGGTAAAAGGCGTACCGCATCAAATCGACCCGCAAGGCCGTTTGCAACAATTTGAATGGACCATCAGCCGCACCCTGAAAGCAGACGGTACACCACGCGAATTATTGT
This sequence comes from uncultured Neisseria sp., assembly GCA_937919795.1. Taxonomy (GTDB): domain Bacteria; phylum Pseudomonadota; class Gammaproteobacteria; order Burkholderiales; family Neisseriaceae; genus Neisseria. The sequence continues at coordinate 6,774 of CALFOA010000280.1, read as the reverse complement.
TGGAAAGCCAGCGGCTTACCCTGCGTTTGGTATTTGATACCCTGCAAAAATTACCGGCTGATGCCAACGCACCGCAACAATGCGCCGCCCGGGGTGGCGCATGAAGCCTGCCGACTGGCCGCCGTATGTGGCTACCTTTCCCGCACCGGCCAAGCTGAATCTCGATTTGCGCATTACCGGCCGCCGCAGCGACGGTTATCATAATCTCGAAACCGTGTTCTGCCTGATCGGCTTATACGACACCATCGGCCTTGCTGTGCGCCGCGATAATCAGATCCAGCTGCATACCCCCACCTCGGATGTGCCGCCCGAACAGAATTTGGTTTGTCGGGCCGCCGCTGCTTTGCGACAAGCTGCCGGTATCGCAACGGGCGTAGATATTTGGTTGCATAAAACCATCCCAATGGGTGGCGGCTTAGGTGGCGGCAGTTCCGATGCCGCTACCGTATTGCTGGCCTTAAACCGCTTATGGGGCTGTCATCTGAGTCGTGAACAACTAATGGAAATTGGCCTGAAACTCGGTGCCGATGTGCCGTTTTTTATTTTCGGCCGTTCCGCCTTTGCCCAAGGAGTAGGCGAGCAGTTGCAGGATATGGAAATCCCCGAACAATGGTATGTGGTGGCCAAGCCCGACGTTCATGTGAATACCGCCACAATTTTTTCCCATCAAGACTTGACACGAGATTCAAAGCCCAGCATAATGCCGACTTTCCTGTCGTTGCAACCGTTTAGAAACGATATGCAGGCGGTAGTGTTGGAGGAGTTTCCACAGGTCGCCCAAGCATTCCAGGCGCTTTCTCAATATGGGCAAGCTCAAATGACAGGATCCGGAGCTTGTGTTTATCTGGCTCTGTCTGATAAAAATCAGGCAGAAGCTGTTTACCGAAAAATGGCTCAGGATTATCAAAGTTATTGTGTAGCAGGATTGGCTCAGCATCCGCTGCTCAATATCTGAACAGTTTAAAAAAGTTGGGGATTCGCCAAGTTGGTTAAGGCACCGGATTTTGATTCCGGCATTCGTAGGTTCGAATCCTACATCCCCAGCCAACACCTTAATTGGGGATTCGCCAAGTTGGTTAAGGCATCGGATTTTGATTCCGACATGCGTAGGTTCGAATCCTACATCCCCAGCCAGTAAGCAGTAAAAGCGTGTGAGTTTCTTACACGCTTTTATTACGTTTGCATTCTAATGAGCGGTCGAAAACTTACCTATACGGTCAGTTTTCTTTTGAAGAATTCCATGTTTGTGCGTATAATCGGGCGCCAGAACGAATTCACTCGTGAAAGGAAGCGGTATGTTTCCTATATGCAAAAAAAATTTATTATCAGGTGATAACGAAATGGCAGCTTACGATAGTCTGATGGTCTTTACCGGCAATGCGAATCCACAATTGGCACAAAATGTTGTCAAGCACTTGGATATTTCTTTAGGCAATGCTTCGGTAACTAAATTTTCCGATGGCGAAGTAGCGGTTGAATTGTTGGAAAATGTGCGTGGTCGCGATGTATTTATCCTACAACCAACTTGTGCACCGACCAATGACAACCTGATGGAAGTGTTGACCATGGCTGATGCCTTGAAACGCGCTTCTGCTGGCCGTATTACCGCTGCCATCCCGTATTTCGGTTATGCTCGTCAAGACCGCCGCCCGCGCTCGGTACGCGTACCGATTTCGGCCAAGCTGGTGGCCAATATGCTGTATTCTGCCGGTATTGATCGCGTACTCACTGTTGACTTGCATGCCGACCAAATTCAGGGTTTCTTTGATATTCCTGTGGATAATATCTATGCTACCCCGATTTTGATTCACGATATTCAGCAGCAGCGTTTTGAAGATTTAACCGTGGTCAGCCCCGATATTGGCGGTGTGGTGCGCGCACGTGCTGTTGCCAAAATGTTGAACAGCGATTTGGCGATTATCGACAAACGTCGCCCGAAAGCCAACGTAGCTGAAGTGATGAATATCATTGGCGATATTCAAGATCGTACCTGCCTGATTGTTGATGACATGATTGATACCGCCAATACCTTGTGCAAAGCTGCTTCCGCTTTGAAAGAGCGTGGTGCTAAACGCGTATTGGCTTATGCAACCCATCCGGTATTTTCGGGTGAAGCGGTGAACCGCATTGCCGGTTCTGATATTGATCAGGTGGTGGTAACCGATACTATCCCCCTGTCTGAGGCGGGAAAAGCCTGTTCGAAAATTCGTCAAGTTACCATTGCCGGTTTGCTGGCCGAAACGGTGCGCCGCATCAGCAATGAAGAATCTGTTTCTTATCTCTTCAATGAAGAGATAGTTGCACCGGGAGCTTTATTTCTCCCGTAATCTGTTCCCACCCCAAACTGGTCGCGGTGTAAGGTGGGTTATTTAATCTTTTGGAGTATTAAAACTATGTCATACGAAATTCAAGCAACCGTTCGCGAAGCTCAGGGCACTGGTGCGAGCCGCCGCCTGCGTCGCGAAGGTCAAACCCCGGCAGTATTGTACGGTGAAGACCAAAAAGGTACTGCGATTGCTGTCGATCACAAAACCGTATACTACGCGCTGGCGAAAGAAGACTTTCACACTGCGTTGATTAAGCTGTCTGTTGGCGGTAAAGAATACAAAGCCATCGTGCGTGATTTCCAATTCCACCCGTTCCGCCAAGAAGTTCAACACATCGACTTCCAAATTGTTGATGAAAACAAACCGTTGAAACTGCGCGTGCCGCTGCATGTTGTTAATGCAGAAAAATCACAAGCTATTAAGCTGCAAAGCGGTCGTGTTTCTTTATTGAACAATTCTGTTGAAGTATTGGTTGATCCGAAAAACATCCCGGCTGCCTTGGAATTGAACTGTGAAAAAGTAGTTGCAGGCGATATTTTGCACCTGTCTGACGTGACTTATCCCGAAGGTGTAACCAGCGTTGCCCTGAAACGCAACTCTAACTTGGCTGTTGCTACCGTAACCGGTAAAAAACGTTAATTTAAAACGAATCATGCTTGAAAACCCGCTATTACATAGTGGGTTTTTTATTGCAATGTTGTATATATAGTTTTGAATACAAATGGTTATGGGTGTTTATGTTGTTGTTTAAGCTTAATGCTCTGCAAAATCATTTGCCATTATTCTATATAATGCAGGTAGAATATGCTGCCGTTGGCAGATTGCAAAATGTAAAGACTTTATATTTACAATCCTTAGAAGCCTTATGACACTTTATCAGGCTGCCTATACCATTTATCAAGTGTTTCGTGAATTAATTTTAAAAGATGTTATTCTGAACTGGTTTGAAAAGTCGGTGTCTAAGGGCATTATTTAAATAATAATGACAGGCGAGGATGCCGTTTCGGCAAACTTTATGATTCATTTATTCAATTGCGAAAATATGCAAAAGCATTCATTTAAAATAACCCGTTTGCTCAAGCGAAATTATCTGCTAGTGATGATTTCGTTGTTGGCTATCCAGCCCGCGATGGCAAGAGAGTTACAGGGAATCTTGCAAAAGTCTTTGGTTGCCGATCCCTCTTTATTAGAAGCAAAAGCCAATATTGCTGCAGCCCATAGTACCACTAAAGTGAGTAAAGCCGGACATTATCCGGTAGTTAGCATGGTTGGCACGCAAGTGTTGGCGCAGGATAATAAATATTCCAACGATGAACAACGAAACTCTATAGGTTTAAAAGGTTCTGTGAACCTTTATTCATGGGGTGGTATTACTGCGTCGGTTAATCGCGATCAACAAAAAGAAGCGTATTACACTTATAAGTATTATGAAACTCAGGAACAACTGGGCAGCGAAATCGGCAAACTCTATTTGGCCGCGTTACGGGCAAAAGAGTCGATTGACGTCAATATGCGCAGCCTAGAACGCCATAATAAGCTGGTTAAAGATTTGGGTATCGTAGCCAAATACGATACGGGTCGCCGCTCTGAATTGATAGAAGCTCAGGCGCGCCAGTTACAAGTGCAAACCACTATTGCACAATTAACCCGAACCATGGAACTATCTCTCAGCCGTCTGGCGAAATACACTCCAGAGCCTTTGCGAGCTAAGGATTTGGAAGATCCTTTCCGTTCAGAGACTACCCGTTCGCTGGTGAACCGCTATAAGAATGATGATAATGCCGGTAACCCCAGTTATCAGGCACAGATGGCCGAGCGTGAAAGTACCAAGCATGAATTGAAAGTATCTAAAGCTGCCCGTTTGCCGGCCATTAATTTGGAAGGTTTGGCAACCACCACTTCCAAGCAAGTTTATTTGAATATGACTTGGAATTTATTTGATCAGGCAGCGCGCAATACCGTAGATAAAAATGCCTATACGGTAGAAGCAGCCAACGCTCGTTTGGATCAAATTTTGCGTGAAGTGGCGGAAAAAGCACAAACGGCAGAAGTGGATATGGCGCAAAGTGAACAGCGAACCGGTATTACTGCTCAGCACATTGTTTCACAAAAAGAAGTCGTGAAAGCTTATGAATTGCAGTTCAAGGTGGCCAGAAGAACCTTAACGGATGTATTGGGCGCTTATAACGAATTGGCCAATATCGAACAGGAAAATGTAACGGCTCGCAACGATTTTCGCGATGCGGCTTTGGAATATTTGACTACCCAGGCTCAAGTGGCCACTTGGGCGGGCGTGCCGCAAGAATAAATCTGAGGCAAACTTGAATTTAACCATTAATGAACAGTTGCTATGAAATCCATTATTGAACATATTGCTTTAGCTACCCAGATTCTCGGTGCCCCCGTTTCGGAAGCCGCTTTATCGGCCGAAGTGGTCAAAGACAAGAAGTTAAATATTAACTTCCATTCTTTGCGCGAAGTCTTGAGAAGCCACGGTTTTGAAAATACGCTTTCCAAACGAAGTTTGGATGATATTCCATCGCTGGCGGTGCCGGTAGTGGTGATTCTGCGCAATGAAGAAGCGGCGGTGATTACTCAGATTGATGGTAGCGGCAGAAACCGTACTTATCATATCCGCCAAGTAGACGGATTGTCACAAGCATTAAACCATGATCAATTGAGCGATCTTTATTTGGGTTATGCTTGGTTTATCAAACCAAAAATGGTCTCTGACGTACGTTCGGACTTGCCTGAATATGATTTACCGAAATCTTGGTTTTGGAAAGTCATTTGGCGCTTCAAAGGCTATTACTATCAAGTTATTCTGGCTACCTTCATCGTTAACTTCCTGGCGTTGGTCAGCTCATTGTATGTGATGAACGTTTATGACCGCGTAATCCCTAACCAAGCTTATGAAACCTTATGGGTATTGAGTATTGGTGTGGTATTGGCAAACTTGTTTGAATTTGCCGCCAAAATGATACGTGGCCACTTAACCGATATTGCCGGTAAAAAAGCCGATTTAATTATCAGCTCGGCCTTATTCCGTCGTGTGATGGCGTTGCGCTTGGCTGATCGACCGGCTTCCGCTGGTTCTTATGCCAATAATCTGCGTGAATTTGAATCGGTTCGCGAGTTTATGACCAGTGCCAGCTTGCTGACTTTAGTAGATTTACCTTTCCTGCTGCTGTTTATTACCGTTATTTGGGTTGTCGGCGGCAAATTGGCACTAATTCCGTTGTTTATTATTCCAATTGTAATTATTGTGGGTTTTCTGGTACAACGCCCGTTATCGCGTTACATTAACGAATCGATGAAAGAATCTTCTCAGCGCCAAGGCTTGGCGGTAGAGGCTTTGGAAGGCATTGAAACCTTGAAAACCAATAATGCGACCACGTGGGCGCAACAACGTTGGGACGAATACACCGCCAAAACTTCTGCTTCATCGATTAAAGTGAAAGACACCAGTAACTTTATGGTGAATTTTGCGGTAGTGATGCAGCAGTTGAATACAGTAGGTTTGGTGATTCTCGGTACCTATCTGATTCATGCTGAAAACCCTGCCGATCGTATCACCATGGGTGCTTTGATTGCCTCGGTGATTTTGTCCGGTCGTGCTTTGGCGCCGCTGGCTCAGGTGGCCGGTTTGGCTACACGCTTCCAGCAGGCAAAACTGGCCTTGGCAGGTGTGAATAATATTGTTGAGCGTCCCGTCGAGCGCCATCCCGAACGTAAATACATCACGTTGGATAATGTGCAGGGCAATATTGGTTTTGAAAATGTTTCCTTCCAATATCAGCAAGAGGGTGCGCCTGCCGTAACCGGTTTGAACATTACCATTCGACCGGGGGAAAAAGTCGGCGTGTTGGGCAGAATCGGTAGCGGTAAAAGTACCATGTTGAAACTGGCCAGCGGCTTGTATGACGGTTCAGAGGGTAATGTGACTTTGGACGGTGTGGATATGCGCCAGATTGATCCGAACTTCCTGCGTAATAAAGTGGTATTGCTTAGTCAATCTCCACGTTTGTTCTTGGGTACACTGCGCGAAAACATGGATTTGGCGCGTACTGATGGCTTTTCAACCGACCAGGAGTTGCTGGCTGCGTTGAAACGTTTTGGTCTTGATCGCATCATCCGTAACCACCCGCGTGGCTTGGATATGCCTTTGGGTGAGGATGGCTTGGGTCTTTCCGGCGGTCAGAAACAAATTATTGCACTGGCTCGGATGACTTTGCGCCACCCGCGAGTGGTGTTGTTAGACGAGCCGACCACCGGTCTTGACCAAGCCACTGAACGTATGTCGCTCAATGCACTGGCACAATGGTCAAAAGATAAAACCATGGTCGTGGTGACTCACCGCCCGCAAGTCTTACAGATTGTGAACCGCATTATTGTGATGGATAACGGTAAAGTGGTGATGGATGGCCCGCGTGATTTGGTGTTGCAG
>CALFOA010000279.1 GCA_937919795.1 uncultured Neisseria sp. | reverse complement strand
CCCCGCCGCCTCGGCCAGGGTCGTGGACGGCGCCACGCCGATCGCCGCTAGCACCACGTCGGCGGCCAGCGGGCCGTCGCTGGTCTCGACGCCGGTCGCGGTGATCTCGGTCACCGTCGTCGAGGTGCGAACGTCGACGCCGTGGGCACGCTGCAGGGCGACCAGGTGATCAGACAGTGGCCGGCCCAGTACGTCGGCCAGCGGCGCCTCGCCGCGCACCAGCACGGTGACATCGGCGCCGTTCTGCCGGGCGGAGGCCGCGACCTCGAGGGCGATCCAGCCGCCGCCGATGATCACCAGCCGTGCGCCGCCGGCCACCTGTGCGTGCAGCACCTGTTCGTCGCCGCGCGTGCGCAGCACCAGGGCCCGCTGCGCACCCGGAATCTCGAGCCGACAGGGCTCGGCGCCGGTGGTGAGCAGCAGCTTGTCGTAGTGCAGCTCGGTGCCATCGGCAAGGGTGACGGTGCGGCCGCCCAGGTCGAGCCCGGTCGCGGGCTGACCGGTGATCACGCGGGTGTCGCGTTCTGCGTACCACTGCGCGTCGTGCAGCACCTCGAACTCGGCCGTGCCCTGCAGCACGTCCTTGCTCAGCGGCGGCCTCTCGTACGGCAGCAGTGGCTCTGCTGCGACCAGGGTGAGCGGCCCGGTGAAACCCTCGTCGCGCAGGGTTTCGACGGCGTTGGCGGCGGCGAGAATGTTGCCGTCGGAACGGTAGTTTTGTTCGAGTTTAATCGGCGCTTCGATGTGAAATTCGCGCATCAGGGCGGTCATATTGCCGACATGGGCACCGCGGAAACGGTAAATCGATTGGTCGTCGTCGCCCACGGCAAACACGGCGGCGCTGTCACCCGCCATCAGTTTCAGCCAGGCATATTGCAGTTTGTTGGTGTCTTGAAATTCGTCCACCAAAATATGGTTGAAACGGTTTTGGTAATGGCGGCGCAAAATCTCGTTGGCTTGCAGCATTTCGTAGCTGCGCAACATCAACTCGGCAAAATCGACCACGCCTTCGCGTTGGCACACTTTATCGTATTCGGCGTAGCACTCGATCATGCGCTTGGTGTGCGGATCGGGCGCGGTGAGCTGCGAGGCGCGCAGGCCGCTTTCTTTTTGCGCATTGATAAAGCCTTGCAGCGAGCGCGGCGCGATGATTTCTTCGGCAATATTGAGCTGTTTGAGCAGTCGTTTGATTAAGGCGAGCTGGTCGCCGCTGTCGAGAATCTGGAAGGTGGAAGGCAGGCCGGCATCTTTATAGTGCAGGCGCAAAAAGCGGTGGCAAAGGCCGTGAAAGGTACCCAACCACATGGCGCGCACGTTCACCGGAATCATCGCACCCAAGCGGGTTTGCATTTCTTTGGCGGCTTTGTTGGTAAAGGTAACGGCCAAAATGCTGTGCACACTGGCCTGTCCACTTTGCAGCAGCCAAGCGATGCGGGTGGTGAGCACGCGGGTTTTGCCGCTGCCCGCGCCCGCCAGCACCAAAGCGGATTGCGGCGGCCAGGTCACGGCGGAAAGCTGCTCGGGGTTTAAGCCTTGTAACAGAGATGCGGATGGGTTGTTGGAAAACATAAGCTGGCCGTTTGTATGAATAATCAGAATGGGCATTATTGTAACGGATTAGACGGCGCTCTTGCGGTGGCTTTTTTCAGACAGGCGTTTTTGATAAATGCCTGTCTGAAAGACTATGTTTATGTTATAAAAAAACTCTTTGAATGTTAGGCTGTAAAGAACCCGCCATGTTTATCCCCGCCAAATTCCGCCAAACCGATTTTGCCGAAATCCGCCGCTTTATCGCCGCGCAGCCACTTGCCACTTTGGTGGTGCAACATGAAAATCGGTTGCAGGCCGCGCATATTCCGCTGTTTTGGCACGACAACGGCAGCGAATGGGGCGCATTGCGCGGCCATTTTGCCAAAGCCAATCCGATCTGGCAGGCCGCCGAAGAAGATAAACAGTGGCTGGCGGTGTTTCAAGACAGCGGCTGCTATATCTCGCCCAACTGGTACCCGAGCAAAGCGCGCGACCACAAAGCGGTGCCGACTTGGAATTATCAGGCCGTGCACTTCAGCGGTCGTTTAACGCTGCTGGACGACACCGACAGCACGCTGGCGGTTTTGAGCGAACTGAGCCGTATTCACGAAGCCGATCAAGCCCGCCCTTGGCAACTGGCCGATGCGCCGTCGGATTATATTCAGGCCATGTGCAAGGCTCTGAAATGTTTTGAGTTTACGATTGAACAGGTAGAAGCTGCCTATAAACTGAGCCAAAACCAAAGCGCGGAAAACCGCAGCGGCGTGGTGGAGGGTTTACAGGCGCAAGGCGGTGCGGCGGCGGAAAAAATGGCGGAAAACGTGCAGCACTTTGCGCCGGACAGTTAGCACCGTTTGATGCCTGTCTGAAAAGGTTTCATCCTGCGCCCTGTCTGTTAACCCTTATTTTAAAAGGCCGCAACCATGTTCCCCTACCTTCTGATGGCGCTGGCCGCCGGTGCCGCCTTGGCCACTCAAGCCGCGATCAACAGCCAGTTGGCCAAAGGCCTGCTGGTGCAGCCCTTGGTGGCCGCCACCGTTTCCTTTGCCACCGGCACGCTGGTGCTGTTGATACTCTGTTTCTGGAAAGCCGATTTGGCCGGTGCTTGGCAACAGATGCCGCAGCAGGCCGGGTGGAAATATCTGGGCGGCGCGTTGGGTGCGGGTTTTGTGTTCACCACCGTGCTGCTCGCGCCCAAGCTCGGCATCACCAACATGCTGTTTTTTATCATCATCGGCCAACTGATCACCGCCGCCGTAATCGACCATTTCGGCTTGATCGGTATGCCGGTGCGGCCATTCCAGATTTGGCAATTGCTGGGCTTGCTGGTGATGGCGGCCGGTTTGGCTTTGTTCTTTTTCGGCCGCCGTTGGTTTGCTTAACGGTTTGTTCAGACAGGCATTTCGTTCCCGAAAGGATTTCAATATGCGCATTGCACTGGTATCCGACATCCATGGCAATCTACCCGCTTTGGAAGCGGTGGTAGCCGATATCCGCCGTCGCGGCGCGGATTTAATAGCCAATCTGGGCGACAGCGTTTCCGGCCCGTTATGGCCGCTGGAAACCGCGCAGTTTCTGATGGCCGAAAACTGGCATCACATCGCCGGCAACCACGAACGGCAATTGTTAACGCTGCCACACGAAGCACAGAACTTGTCTGACCGCTACGCCAAATCCTGCCTCGGCAGCGCCGAACTCGCGTGGCTCGCCACCCAGCGCCCCGCCATGCAGCTCAACGATGAGGTATTCCTCTGCCACGGTACGCCCGATAACGACTGCCGTTGCCTGCTGGAAAGCACGCTGGCGGACGGCCATCCGACTCTGTCGCCACCCGCCAAAATCCGCGAACGACTGGGCAGCGTGCGCGCCTCGCTGGTTGCCTGCGGCCACAGCCACCTGCCGCGCAGCGTATCGTTAAGCGGTCAATGGCTGGTCAACCCCGGCAGCGTCGGCCTGCCCGCTTATGAAGACAACCAACCGCTGATGAAAGTCGAAACCGGCTCGCCCGACGCCCGCTACGCCATCGCCGAACAACACGCCGACGGCTGGCGCGTGGCGCTGTACAGCGTGCCCTATCGCCACGCGCTGACTGTCGATCAAGCCCGCCGCAATGGTCGTGAAGATTGGGCAGTTGCGTTGGGTAGTGGTTTTAATGGCTAAAGAGAAATGCCTGTCTGAAAAAACTGTGAGTTTCAGACAGGCATTTTGCATTTCAATCATGATTACATTTGAGCTTTATAGCCAAACAACGTAATTCTTCACCGCATCGTCATACTCGGGCTTGACCCGAGTATGACGAAGACGATTATTTTTTTAAGTTCATCAACTATAAAACTAAACCGCCACGCTCATTTTCGGCCCGAACGGCTCGAAGCGTACGCTTTGCTGCGGTCGCTCGAACGATTCAAACAGCCCGGCCATGCTGTCCATAAACGCCATCGAGCCGCACAGGTAAACCGTTGCGTTGTCCGGCGTATGGGCTTTCAGCCATTCCGGTGTCATCCGTTGCCCTTGCGCGCTGTAAAAAACATGAGAAACGGCATTTTGTGCGCGAGACAACAAAGCGGCGGTTTCCGCTTTAAAGGCTTGTGCATCTTCATCGGCAGCGGCGTGCAGCCAAACGATTTCACGCCCGGCATCGGCCTCAACTTGCGCCTGCAACATGGCTAGCAGCGGTGTAATGCCGATGCCTGCGCTCAAGAATACCACTGGATTTCTGCCGTTTTCCCAGCAGAAATCACCGGCAGGTGCAGACAGTTTCAAGGTATCGCCCACCTGTACTTGGTCGTGCAGGTAATTGGAAACCAAGCCGCAGTGGCCGTTGGCATTCTCGCGTTTTACCGCAAACTTCAGGCCGCCGGAAGTGTCGGTCGAGCAGATCGAATAGTGGCGCAAAGCCAAGTGGCCTGCTGCCTCGGGGCGAACTTGAACGGTAATGTATTGCCCCGCCCGCACCGCAGGCAAACTTACCGCAGTCGGCGACACGGTGAATTCGACCATCTCGCTGCCGATGTCGCGGCGCTCGGTAACGGTAAAATCGGCAAATCCCTGCCAAGCTTCAGCTTGATATAGGTTTTGTTCCGTAGCGATAAACACATCGGCAATCGCGCCATAAGCCTCGCCCCACGCCGCCAGAATTTCGGGAGTGGCCGCGTCGCCCAATACCTGCCGGATCGCGCCCAGCAAATGTTCGCCGACAATCGGATAATGCTCTGGGCGCACCTGCAAGGCGCGGTGTTTGTTGGCGATATGGGAAACCTGCGGCAACAGGGCTTCCAAATGATCGATATTTTTGGCCGCCGCCAATACGGTGGCCGCTAATGCAGTCTGCTGCCGCCCCTGCCCTTGGTTGGCGGTATTGAAAATATCCAGCAATTCGGGATGTGCGGCAAACATATTGCGGTAAAACACTTGGGTAATTTCACTGCCGTGCGCTTCCAATGCCGGTACGGTGGCTTTAACAATCGTGCGGGTTGCTTCGCTTAACATGGGTGGTTTCCTTTTCTTAAAGATTCTTTATTTATGAATGTTTAGTTCATTATAAATAACATCATGCCTGTCTGAAAACCCTTTATCATTTTTTTACTGCCGGCTCGTTAGTGCGTACAATCCACATTCCTCTCTGCCTGTAATCTGTTTCACTTTATCCCCCTCACCCACCATGCCCCATTCCTCCGAAGCCGCTAACCCCACAACCGCCAGCCCCGAACACGGTGACTGGTGTGTGTATCTAATCCTGTGCGAAGGCGGCTCGCTTTATTGCGGCATCAGCAACCGCCCGGCCGAGCGTTTTGCTGCCCACCAAAGCGGCAAAGGCGCCAAATACACCCGCATCCGCAAACCACTGGAAATGCGCCTGCTGTTCCACCGCCTTAGTCGTTCCGCCGCCACCAAGCAGGAAGCGGCAATAAAAAAACTGAAAACGGCGGATAAGCAGGTATTGTGGGAGAAGGCCGAACGCTTGGTGATAGAACGAGATACGGGCGAATAACAAAATGCCTGTCTGAAAGATTTTTTTCAGACAGGCATTAAGGGAAAATCATGAAAAAAATAATAC
>CALFOA010000278.1 GCA_937919795.1 uncultured Neisseria sp. | reverse complement strand
CTTACAGGCTTATTTTTCTCAACCTGTTGTGTAAACAACGCGGTGATTTCTTACAGCTGAAAAGATATAAGAATCAAATGCTATTTAACCGTTGCTTTATTTTCAAAACCAATTGATATTTCTGTAGATTTTCTTTACAAAAATATCTGAGAGTATGCTATTTTTTGTTAAATTTATTTTTAATAAAGGAGCGTGCAAATGTTTAAACGTTTACAAAATATTTTTATTTGCATGGTTGTAGCAAGCGGGCTAAGTGCTTGCACGGTTTTAGAAAAACGTGCGGAAAAGGTAGCTCAAGACAGGGCAGCACACCTTAAAGCTTTTGAAAACCAACTGGTTAAAGAAGGTGAACCTCATGCAACCTTGAGGTTTTATCCGCCGGTATCGCGTCATTATGGTCGTGGTAGCTTGGATCCGACTGCCATCAATATCATCCGATTTGATAACACCATGATTACTGGTTACAAGGAGTCAAGCTACTATCCTTTAGTAACCCCCCATATCCCCTTAAAAGTACCGGCAGGTGTTCATACCTTTGTGATAGGGTACGCGGAAGGTTCTTTTGGTTATGCAAAATTTGAAAATGTAAATTTAGAAGCAGGAAAACACTACATTTTGAATACGGTAAGCTATGATCGTAAAAAACGACAACATACATGGCGCGTCTATGAATATACGCCGGATTTTCGATTTGCACCTAATGAAAGAGAATCGGTTATTCTGGGAGAGCCGGTTTCAGAGAGACAAGTGGAAGGTAACAAAAAGGATGTCTTATGAAGTGGAAAAATATCATATTAGCCGCTACGGTAATGATTTTAAGTAGTGGCTGTGTACGGATGATTATGCCGACTTCGGTGGAGCGCTTGGAACAACGCGCTTATGAAGGTCAGCGAGATACTTTGGTAGAAGTGGACTATGTTGAAGCCTACCGCAACATGAAGCGTTATTATGACAAGTGTGTTAACGATAGAGTTGGCCAATACCAACCCTTAATGGTCAGCAGTAAACTGGAAAGAGAGCAAGGCCGCGCAGAATTTATCGGTGAGTTACCCTACCATACTTATATGTTCCGCATTAATTTGACCGAAGAAGGTGAAGGCAAAACACGCATCCACTTCATTCGAGCATTACCTACCCAAATGGGGTGGTTGTTTTTAAATAACCCACCGAGTAAAGTTCGTCAAAAAAGTGCGTTGGAAGCGGAATTCAAGTTTTTGGAAAAACTGAGCCGACTCAAACCGGAGGAATGGGAAATTTGCAGTGATGTAGTATATTGATTTATTTTTTCGGTAATAATCTTATCGTTCAGCTAGGTACATACTTATCTGAACGATTTTTTTGTTACATTTACTGTAAACCCACGCCAGCCTCCTTATTCGTAGTGGCTTGCCATTATATTATTTACGGTTTAACTGAGTTAATAGAAGTCGAAGAGAGTGGGTAAAATACGTTCAATATAGCCAAAATCACAGACATACCCATCTTACCGCCCGATAAAAAATTACAAACGGCTACCCGATAGCGTGTCGGTTTAACCGACAAATCAGGTACAATAGCGCCCTTTATTTCTATCGGTTTTATTGTTCATGACCCCGGCCAAAACTTCCAAACTCCCCTATCTGCTGCTGGTAATCGGCGCCATTGTGCTCGATCAGCTCAGCAAAACCGCGGTACTCGGCCGCTTTGAATACGCCGAGCGCTTGAATATCATCCCCGGTTTTTTCGATCTCACACTGGTGTACAACCCCGGCGCGGCCTTCAGTTTTCTGGCCGACCAAGGCGGTTGGCAGCGTTATTTCTTTTTGCTGCTGGCGGTGGTGATTTGCAGCTATCTGGCCTACGAAATCATTAAAGACAAGTTCGGCTCGTGGGGCAAATGGGGCGCGGCGATGGTAATCGGCGGTGCCGTCGGCAATGTAGTCGACCGTTTACTTCATGGCCATGTAATTGATTTTCTGCTGTTTTACTGGCAAAACTGGTTTTACCCAGCCTTTAATATTGCCGACAGCTTTATCTGCGTGGGCGTGGTGCTGATGCTGATCGACGGCTTCCGCCACAAGCCTGTGCAGGCCGCAGATGATAAGAAGCCTGTCTGAAACCCATTCCAATAAAAATAACCTTGTGATTCGAGAGGAAACTCAATGTCTGAAAAAATGATTATGCTGGCCAACCCGCGCGGTTTCTGCGCCGGGGTGGATCGCGCCATTAGCATTGTAGAGCGTGCGCTGGAAGAGTTCGGCGCGCCGATTTATGTGCGTCATGAAGTGGTGCATAACAAATTTGTGGTCGACGATTTGCGTGCCAAAGGCGCCATCTTTATCGAAGATTTGGCCGATGTACCGGAAGGCTCGACCCTGATTTATTCGGCGCACGGCGTATCGAAAGCGGTGCAGCGAGAGGCGGCGGATCGCGGCTTTCAGGTGTTCGACGCCACCTGCCCGCTGGTCACCAAAGTGCATAAAGAAGTCGACCGCCTCAACGAGCAAGGCTATCAGATCATTATGATCGGCCACAAAGGCCACCCCGAAGTGGAAGGCACGATGGGGCAGTTACCCGAAGGCGTCATGCTGCTGGTGGAAACGGTGGAAGACGTGGCCAAGCTGGCGGTGCGCGATGTAGAAAAACTCGCCCATGTCAGCCAAACTACTTTATCAGTAGACGAAACGCGCGACATCATCGAAGCCTTGCAGGCGCGTTTCCCGCATATCCGCAGTCCGCACAAAGAAGACATCTGCTACGCCACCACCAACCGCCAGGAAGCGGTGAAAGAGTTAGCCGAGCGTTGCGACATCGTGATTGTGGTCGGCTCACCCAATTCGTCCAACAGCAACCGCCTGCGCGAAGTGGCCGCCCTGCGCGGGGTGGACGCTTATATGGTGGACAACGCCGGTTTTCTGGAACGCGATTGGTTTACCGGCAAAAACAAAGTCGGCGTAACCGCCGGCGCGTCGGCACCGGAATTGCTGGTGAAAGAAGTGGTGGAAACCATCCGCGGCTGGGGGCACGATACGGTGCAAGAAAGCGCGGGCGTGGAAGAGAGTATTGTGTTTGTGTTGCCCAAGGCTTTGCGCAAAGAATAGTTGTATAGTCACTTCAAATAAAAATGATACTGCGTTGGCTGCGCCTCGTCGTACTATCCGTACTGTCTTCGGCTTGCCGCCTTGTCTCATTTCTATTTGAAGCGACTATGGTTTGCATCAACAACAATGCCTGTCTGAAAAAAACTTTCAGACAGGCATTTTCATTTAAACCAACGCTCACACCTTACACTGCGCCCTTACCTTTTTCACCGCTTCGTCCAGCTTTTTACCGTCCGCCTCGCCGGTAATCCGCTCGCTGTGTGCGCAGCCTTTGGCGCTCACCACGGTAAACGGCAAGCCGCCGATTTCGTTGCCCAGCGTTTTCATAAAAGCGCGGCTGTCGTTGCCGGTATAACGCCAGATGGGATAACGCACCGGTGTAGTTTTTAAAAATCGCGCGATATTCTCTTCGTTATCCAGCGCAATGCCCACCAGCGCCACCCGCCCTTTCGGCTGTTTGGCATACCAGGCCGACATCGCCGGCATTTCCTTGCGACAAGGCGCGCACCAAGTCGCCCACAGGTTTACCACCCGCACCGGCGCCTTCAAGGCTTCAATACTTTGCGTTTTACCGCTTTGCCACTGCACCAATTCCGCCGCCTGCAACGGCAGCGACAACAGCAACACAGCCGCCATCCACGCTTTTTTCATCTCTTTTATTCCTTCTGCGACCGCCGCACTTGCACGACAAGGCGCGGCATATCGTTTACAATGCTTGATGTCTTTTTCACCAAACGGCAACCAGCCGCATGATACCATGACTGCAACCATCACCCTCTACCACAATCCGCGCTGCTCGAAATCCCGCGATGCGCTCGCGCTGCTGGAAGCGCGCCAACTGCCGCACCAAGTGGTGCGCTATCTGGATACGCCGCCCGATTTCGCCGCCTTAAAACAGTTGTTCCAACAACTCGATTTGGACAGCCCGCGCGGCATGATGCGGGTAAAAGACGATTTGTATCAAACCCTAGCCTTGGACAATCCGGCGCTGGATAACGATGCGCTGTTGCAGGCGATTGCCGACCATCCGGCGCTGCTCGAGCGTCCGATTGCGGTGGTCGGCTCACGCGCCGCCATTGGCCGCCCGTTAGCCAACATCGAGGCCATCCTGCCCGCTTAAACACCTATGACCCGACTCCTCCGCCCCGTCAGCCTGCTGCGCCTGTTTTTCCGCGGCCTACTGCTGAGTACGCTCACCGGCGTACTCATCATCGGCAGCGTGTTGGCCTACAGCTTTTATCAGGTTTATCAAGCGGGCAACGCACAGCCCTCGCCCGCCCTCAAAGCCGATGCCGCGGTGGTACTCGGCGCCGCCGCTTGGGATAAAAACCCCTCGCCGGTGTTCCGCGAACGCATCAACCACGCCATCACCCTCTATCAGGGCGGCAATGTGGAAAAACTGATTTTCACCGGCGGCACCCCCAAACCCGGCTTTATGACCGAAGCCGAAGTCGGCCGACGTTACGCACTTCGCCAAGGCATACCACGCGGCGATATTCTGTATGAAAACACCTCGCGCGACACCTATGAAAATCTGCGCAACATCCGCCCGCTGCTGCGCAACAACGATATCGAAACCGTAATCATCGTCAGCGACCCGATACACCTTGCCCGCGCGCAGGCGATGGCCGACGACCTGGGCATCAACGCCCGCACTTCCGGCACCCCCACCACGCTCTACACCGACAGCGAAAAACGCCGTCAATTTATGCTACAAGAAACCTATGCGCTGTTTGCCTATTATTGGGCGCATTGGCTGGATAAGCTGCCGCATTAAGGCTTTGGCGCTATTTCAATAAAATGTATCACAAACTCACAATAAATAAGGGATAACGATTGATGCAATATCTGGCTTTAGTGGTTCCCATCCTCATGGGTTATTGGCTTAATGATATTTGGAAAGGGATTTTAGTCGGTTCCATTCTGTGGTTGGTTTTCGGCCAAGCCAAAAAAGAAATGGCACAACATTCAATCAAGCAATTGGAACAAAAAATTGCTGAAATACAGGCGGAATTGAATGATTTGCAACAGCGTTGCCAACACTGGGAACAAACCGGCACCGCTCCACCGCGGTCGCGCCAAGCCAGCCAAGCCGAAACGCCGAATACGGTGTTGCCGGATGCAACCGGTTTTCAGACAGGCTTTGCTAACGCCCAAACTGATGTAGCCTCCGGCGAACCGCTCCATACCTCTCCCCCTGCTTATGCCACCCACATCGATAACAACCTGAACACGGTTGCCATCAACCCTCTCCCCGCTACGCAAACCGAGCTGCCGGAACATCCGTTTCAGACAGGCATTACCGCACCCGAATCGCCCCGCGCTATCGAAGACGAAACCACACTGTCGCCAGCAAACGCCGGCGGCAAACATTTCGTCATCAAGACTTCTTCACCGAAAACCAGCCAGCCCAAACCGAAACGCGAGAACCCAATATTCGCTTGGCTGATGCGCGGCAACCCGTTGCTGAAAGCCGGGGTAGTGATTCTGTTTCTCGGCCTCGCCTTCCTGCTGCGGCTGGCTTCCGAATACATTGAAGTATCGATTCAAGCCCGCTATATCAGCGTTGGCCTGGCCGGTCTGGCGGCGACAGTGGCCGGTTGGCGGCTGCAACAGCACAAACGCGATTACGGCTTGGTGTTGCAAGGCTTCGGTATTGCCGTGATGTACCTCACCTCGTTGGCCGCGCTGAAACTGCATCCGCTGTTGCCGCCTGGCGCTGCTTTTACCCTTATGGTGGCGCTGGTCGGCCTGATGGCGTTATTGGCCGTACGCCAAAACGCATTGATTCTGGCACAAATCGCCTTAATCGGCGGCATGGCCGCGCCGATACTGACCTCCGACGGCAGCAACAACTATATTGTGCTGTTTGGCTATCTGGCGCTTTTAAACACCGGCGTGGCCGCCATCGCTTGGTTCAAAGCTTGGCGCTCGCTCAATCTCACCGGCTTTATTGGCACCTTTATCATCGGTGCCGCTTGGGGGGCGCAGGCTTATACGCCGCAAAACTTCGCCACCACCGAGCCTTTCCTGCTTTACCACTGGTTGCTCTATACCCTGATTGCCTGCCTGTTTGCCCGCAAAGTACTGGCGGAAAAACCGTTAAACAGCCACTTACAACGCATTCCCGATAACGCATCGCTCAGCCGCATCGGCCAAAGCATTTTTGCCTACGGCCGCCACATCGATCTGCTGGACAGCGCCCTGCTGTTCGGTACCGCCTTTGCTTCTTTCGGCCTGCAATATCAAATGGTATCGACTTGGGAATACGGCGCCGCTTGGTCGGCCGCCGGATTTGCCGCCGTTTACGCCGTATTGGCTTGGCGCTTTGCCGCCGCCGGATCCGAAATGGCGGTAATGAAGCAAGCGTTTACCCTGTTGGCCTTGTTATTCATCACCTTGGCGGTACCCTTGGCGCTCGACCAACAATGGACAGCCGCCGCGTGGACGCTGGAAGCCGCGCTGGTGTATGTATTCGGCCTGCGCCAACAACAACCGATTGCCCGCCTGCTGGCGCTGGCGGTTTATCTGATGGCCGCCGTTACCCAACTCGGCACTTATTCCTACCCCGACACCTTGGATACCGTACTGGATGGTTCGCTTATCGGCACGCTGTTTACCGCAGCAGGCGGCGGCTGGATGTATCTCGCACGCCAGCGGCAGCCACAGCGCCCTGCCCTGTGGGAACAGAAAACCCTGAGCGCCGTGCTGGCGCTGGCCGTGCTGCACGTTTCATTGCTGCCGCTGCTGTTGTGGAACAGTAAAAACTGCATTGCCCCCTTCGCCCTGCTGGCGGCATTATGGGCTTATTGCCAGCGCAAACAGCCGCAAGCCGTCTTCAGCGTGGCCGCCACCTTATCCGCTTTGTCGGCGGTTTGGCTGTCGCTTTCCCTATCGCCTATCGGCATCGAAAACGGCTCGATCGTTCATACCATCGGCGGCGGCATCCTGCTCACCGCCGCTGCCTATTGGTTGCAGCGCAACTTATGGCTGTCTGAAACCACCGTTGCCGAAGCCGATGCTGCGGCTGCTTCGTACCCCTTCCATACCCAGCTGAACCAACCCTGCGGCTGGTTGGTGATGACAACGGCACTTTATCTGGCTCACCACGGCATCCAATTGCTGCTGGGCAAGTTAAGCAGCGCCGATTTGATGTTGTCGCTCTGGTCGCTACCGCTGCTGTTTGCCGCGTTCGCGCCGATGGCCAAACGCCTAAATTGGCCGCAAGCCAAGCTCGCCTCGCTGGCATTCGGCGTACTGTTCTGCCTGTATGCGCTGTCACAAAATCTGTATGAACACCCGTTGGCCGGAGCGTTGGTGATGGTTGCCGCCACCGCGCTGCACGCCTACATCGTCAATATGCAGCGCCTGAAAAACCAAAGCACCGTGTGGGTACACGGCATCGGCCTCCTGCTGTTCGGCATGCTGTGGACGCACTTCACCGGCAAACTCGGCGACCGCTATCTCGAGGGCGTGTGGATACAGCTGGCTTGGATAGCCGTACCGTTTGCCCTCTGGTTGCTGTTGTACGCCCGCCGCCATCAAGGCTTGTTTCAGCGCTATCCGGAAGTTTATTGGCAGTTTGGCAGCGTCGTCTGCGCGGCTTATGCCGCAAACTGGCTATTGTGGATGAATATCGTCCAACCTTACGCCCCTGCCCCATTACCCTACCTGCCCGTTGTCAACCCGCTGGAAATCACCCTGATTGCGCTGCTGTGGCACAGCCTCCGTTGGCTACCGGTTTGGTTGCCGGCCAACTGGTCGGATACCGCCCGAAAACAAGCCTTCGCCCTGCCGTTGCTGCTGGCCTTCATCACCCTCAGCGCCGGCGTGATGCGCGCCTGGCATTTCTTTGACGGCGTAACGTGGTCGCTGCCCGTCCTCACCGCCTCCTTCGGCCTGCAAGCCAGCCTGTCCATCATCTGGGCGCTGACCGCCATCACCCTGATGGTCAGCGGCAACCAAAGCGGCCAGCGCCAGCGCTGGTTTATCGGTGCTACTCTGATGGGGCTGGTAGTAGTCAAACTCTTCATCATCGAGTTAGGCAACAGCGGTAGCATCTCCCGTATCGTTTCGTTCATTGTGGTCGGCCTGTTGTTGTTGTTGGTCGGCTGGTACGCACCGGTACCGCCCAAGGAAGAAAAAACAGCAGATAAACCAGAAAATTAAACCGATAAACGAAATGCCTGTCTGAAAAATATCTTTTCAGACAGGCATTCTTATCCCTAAAACATTTCTCAATATGAAAAAGTTGGAACTGATGTATAGCAAAATAACTGACGATCACCATATCGTCATACTCGGGCTTGACCCGAGTATCTTGATTTTCAAGGGAAACGGGAGATACTCGGGTCAAGCCCGAGTATGACGAAGGTAGCTATTTTTAAGTTTTTCGACTATAAATTAACCACAAAGATAAATGCCTGTCTGAAAGCGTTTCAGACAGGCATTTATCTTTCTAATCCATCAATCAGGCTTAACGTTTTTTCTGATTGTTATTTTTACTGCCTTTTGGTTTCTTCTCGGCCGCTTCCAAACGCTGCGCCACATAATCCACCATCAAATCTTTCTTTTCCCAGAAAAAAGTCTGCATTTTCGGCAACGAATAGATTTTTTTCACCATCGCCGGCAGGCCTTCGTGCACGATGGCGGCTACTTCGCCGTTGGTTTGCTCGGCATCCATCGCCGTTTTCAAATCGATGCCTTTTTCCTCAAGATAGGTTTGGAGCTGCTTTTTCACGCCGCCGTGAATTTCAAATTGTCCGATCATTTTTATTTTCCATTTATCGTAATGTTGGTTGTAATTTTTTTGCAGAACACCGCAAAAGATGTTTATTTTAACAAATTTCCACTTCGCATAGCCGATAAAACGGCGAAATCATCTCTTTACCCACCGCAAGCGTGCAATTGTGCGACACCGGCCGCGCCCGGCAGTGGTATCATAAGGGCTGCTTATTTGCCCGAAAGAGTGTTTGCCTTATGTATTTATGGTTGAAACTGCTGCACGTTTTTTTCATTATTTCTTGGTTTGCCGGCCTGTTTTACCTGCCGCGCATTTTTGTGAACCTCGCGATGAGCACGCCGGAAAGCGACGAATACCGCCGTTTGCTGCTGATGGCGCAAAAACTCTATCGTTTTATGACACCGTGGGGCATCGGCGCCCTGATATGCGGGCTGGCGATTCCGTTTATCAACGGCTGGATGAGCCAAGGTTGGGTACACGCCAAAACGCTGATCGGCGTGCTACTGGTGTTCTACCACCTCTACTGCGGCTCATTACTGCGTGCCTTCGCCGCCAACCGCAACCAACGCAGCCACAAATGGTACCGCTTTTTCAACGAAGTGCCGGTATTCATGATGATAGCCGCGCTTTATCTGGTGATTTTCAAACCTTTTTAATCCATAGTTAAAACACCATGAGCAATATCGAAATCGAACGCCGTTTTTTATTGGCAGACAACAGCTGGAAAGCCTTGGCAAACGCGCCACGCCTGATGAGCCAAGGTTATTTAAGCGTAGAAAAAGAACGCACCATCCGCGTGCGCATCGTCGGCAACCACGCCTGGCTCACGCTCAAAGGCTATATTTCCGATGTATCGCGCAGCGAATTTGAATACGAAATCCCGCTGGCCGACGCGCAAACCATGCTTGAGACCATGTGCCCGTTTAAGCTGGAAAAAAACCGCTACGAAATAGAACACGACGGTTTTTTGTTTGAAATCGACGAATATTTCGGCGAAAACGCGCCTCTGGTGGTGGCCGAGCTGGAACTGCCGTCCGAGCATACTGCCTTCCCCCGCCCCAATTGGCTGGGCGAGGAAATCACCTCCAACGGCCGTTATACCAATGCCTACCTGAGCAAACATCCGTATTCAACTTGGGAAGCAAACGAGTAAATCACAGGCAACAAAAAACGGATGGTTAAACCATCCGTTTTCTATTTTATTTTACTGCCTGTATCTGCTGATATTGGGCATCGGTTGCAACCGGTTTCGCCCAAACAGAAGACGTAGTAAATACTGCAAAAGCCAAAGCGGCCAGCATAGTAGTTTTCATGACATTTTCCCATATTATGATTTTAAATAGTTTCTGATGAAACTTGTTTAGCATCATAAACCATCTGTTCAGCATACGCAAATTCAGATAAGGTATTTCCTCTCTTTATTTCACCTCATTACCACTAGTTTTACGCCATTAAACAAAGCCGATACACTGCATCAAATTCGGAATGATAAAATATCCTTATAAAGAATAATTTCAAAACCTAACGCCTCAGAGAGATGAAACACCATGATATTGGAAAGATTCAAACAAAAACGGCAGGATCCAAACAGCGCTTCGCAAGAAAATCAAAGCTCGCAGCCGTCGGCTACTCGTGCCATCATCACTTCCGAATATCTGGCCGGAGAAACCAACGGGCAGGAATTTGCGCGGATTGCTTGGCCAAAGATTACGATGGTCACCCTCAAAATCGAAGCCGATGAAAACGGCGAACCGCACCCCTTTTGGTATATCGGTGACGATGAAACCACCGTGCGCCTGCCCAACCACACCGAAAATATTGCAGACCTGATGAATGCGCTAAGCGAATTGTTGCCGCATTTCGACAGCGAACTCACTCATCAGGAAATCCAAACCGCGCTGATGGCCGACGACGGTCGTTACGATATTTGGCAGCTGGATTAATCCGGCTGCCCCGTTTTTCAAACAAGGATAATTCATGAACCGCAACGAACAACTCTTCAACCGAGCCAAAGCCATCATCCCCGGCGGGGTGAATTCACCCGTGCGCGCCTTCGGCAGCGTCGGCGGCATCCCGCGTTTTATCAAAAAAGCCGAAGGGGCTTATGTGTGGGATGAAAACGATATGCGCTATATCGACTACGTCGGCTCTTGGGGGCCGGCGATTGTCGGCCACGCCCACCCGGAAGTGGTGGAAGCGGTACGCGAAGCGGCCTTGGGCGGTTTGTCGTTCGGCGCGCCTACTGCCGCAGAAACTGTAATAGCGGAAGAAATCGCCAAACTGGTGCCCAGCGTCGAGCGCGTGCGTTTGGTCAGCTCGGGTACCGAAGCCACCATGTCGGCCATCCGCCTGGCGCGCGGCTATACCGGCCGCGACAAAATCGTGAAATTTGAAGGCTGCTACCACGGCCATTCCGACAGCCTGCTGGTCAAAGCCGGCAGCGGCCTGCTCACCTTCGGCAACCCCAGTTCCGCCGGCGTACCCGCCGATTTCACCCGCCACACCCTCGTGTTGCCCTATAACGACGTGGCCGCGCTGGCACAATGTTTCGCCGAATTCGGCCACGAAATCGCCTGCGTGATTCTCGAGCCGATTGCCGGCAACATGAACCTAATCAAGCCTTCCGCCGAGTTCGTGCAACAACTGCGCGCGCTCACCAAGAAAGCCGGTTCGGTATTGATTTACGATGAAGTGATGACCGGTTTCCGCGTAGCCTTGGGCGGCGCGCAATCGGTGCACGGCATCACGCCCGATTTAACCACCATGGGCAAGGTGATCGGCGGCGGTATGCCGTTGGCGGCCTTCGGCGGTAAAAAAGAAATCATGGAATGCATTTCCCCGCTCGGCGGCGTGTATCAGGCAGGTACCTTGTCCGGCAACCCGGTGGCGGTGGCCGCCGGTTTGAAAACGCTGGAAATCATCCAGCGCCCCGGTTTCTACGAACAATTAAGCGCCGCCTGCCAACAGCTCACCAGCGGCCTCACCGCCGCCGCGCAGCAAGCCGGCGTGACCTTCTCGGCCGACAGCATCGGTGGCATGTTCGGCCTCTACTTCGCCGACCGTTTCCCGCAAGGCTACGCGGATATGGCCGCTTCCAATACCGACGGCTTCAAAACCTTCTTCCACGGCATGTTGGAACGCGGCATCGCGTTTGGCCCCTCGGCCTACGAAGCTTCTTTCGTTTCCGCCGCTCACACACCGCAATTGATTGAAGAAACGGTAGCCGCCGCGCAAGACGTGTTTAAACAGATGGCGGGTTAATCGCTATTCAATAAAATGCCTGTCTGAAAAAAATTCACTTCATTTCTTTTCAGACAGGAAGAGGCCTTTGCAAAAATACCAGATGTGGATGCAGTTCAAGGCGTAGCAGCACAGCGAGCGCAGGCATATCATGAAGATAGACAAGCGAGCGAGCAGCGCACAACGCAGAAATGCGCCGCAGATGGTGTTTTTGCAAAGGCCTCAGGCATTTTATCGATGTAAGCCATACGTTAATCCGCACGCTATACCCGTTCTCCCTTCTTTACACTATAATCAAACCGTTCATTAAACTTCTTTATATCCAACGGAGAAACCCATGGCATTTTTGAAACTGACCGACCAAAACCTGCAAGGCAAAACCGTATTGATTCGTGCCGACATGAACGTACCGTTCAAAGACGGCAACATCAGCGACGACACCCGCATCCGCGCCTCGCTCGCTTCCATTCAATTTGCATTGGATAACAGCGCATCCGTGATTGTGATGTCGCACTTGGGTCGCCCCACCGAAGGCGAATTCCACCCCGAAGACGATGTGGCGCCGGTGGCCGCGCATCTGGGCAAACTGTTGGGCAAAGAAGTGAAAGTATTAAACGACTGGCGCGAAAACAAACCCGCGCTGGCGGCCGGTGAAGTGGCCATGCTGCAAAACGTGCGCATAAACAAAGGCGAGAAGAAAAACGATGCCGAACTCGGCAAAGCCTATGCCGCCTTGTGCGACGTATTCGTGAACGACGCCTTCGGTGCCGCCCACCGCGCGCAAGCCTCTACCGAAGCGGTGGCCGCTGCGGCGCCCGTATCGGTAGCCGGCATTTTGATGTCTGGCGAGCTGGATGCCTTGGGCAAAGCCTTGAAAGAACCCGCCCGCCCGATGGTGGCAATTGTGGCCGGCAGCAAAGTGTCGACCAAGCTCACCATTCTGGAAAGCCTGGCCGATAAAGTGGATCAACTGATTGTCGGCGGCGGCATCGCCAACACCTTCCTGTTGGCTGAAGGCAAGCCGATCGGCAAATCGCTGGCCGAAGCCGATTTGGTGGACGAAGCCAAAAAAATCATCGCCAAAATGGCAGCCAAAGGCGGCGTGGTACCGCTGCCGGTGGATGTGGTCACCGCCAAAGAATTTGCCGAAAGCGCCGCAGCCGAAACCAAATCTATCGATGCGGTAGCAGCCGACGATATGATTCTCGACATCGGCCCGCAATCGGCCGCCCAGTTGGCCGAGCTGCTGAAAAAAGCCGGTACCATCGTATGGAACGGCCCGGTCGGCGTGTTTGAGTTCGACCAATTCGCCGGCGGCACCGAAGTGCTGGCCAAAGCGATTGCCGAAAGCCCGGCCTTCTCAATTGCCGGCGGCGGCGACACCTTGGCGGCAATTGCCAAATTCGGCGTAACCGAGCAAATCAGCTACATTTCCACCGGCGGCGGCGCGTTCTTGGAGTTCTTGGAAGGCAAAGAATTGCCTGCCGTAGCCGCGCTGGAAAAATTTGCCGGTTAAACCGTTAAACCGCATTTTCAATATCAATGCCTGTCTGAAAACCTATTTTCAGACAGGCATTTTGTTTAACAAACGTCTACCGCTTATCGCCGATAGCGTCAAAATAAACCGAAAAAATTTATTTTTTTCTAAGTCCGCTGCTATAATACCCGTTCAACTACATCCCACTACATTTACACAGGAGCTCAACAATGGCACTCGTTTCCATGCGCCAATTACTGGATCACGCGGCAGAAAACAGCTACGGCCTGCCCGCCTTCAACGTAAACAACCTCGAACAAATGCGCGCCATTATGGAAGCCGCCGACCAGGTTAACGCTCCCGTGATTGTGCAAGCCAGCGCAGGCGCACGCAAATATGCCGGTGCGCCTTTTCTACGCCACCTGATTTTGGCCGCCGTTGAAGAATTCCCACACATTCCGGTGGTGATGCACCAAGACCACGGCGCTTCACCCGACGTGTGCCAACGCTCTATCCAGCTCGGCTTCTCATCCGTGATGATGGACGGCTCGCTGATGGAAGACGGCAAAACCCCTTCCAGCTATGAATACAACGTGGAAACCACCCGCAGAGTGGTCGAATTCTCCCATGCCTGCGGCGTATCGGTAGAAGGCGAAATCGGTGTACTGGGCAATCTGGAAACCGGTGAAGCCGGTGAAGAAGACGGTGTAGGAGCTGTCGGCAAACTCTCGCACGACCAAATGCTCACCAGCGTAGAAGACGCCACCCGCTTCGTTCGCGACACCGGCGTGGATGCCTTGGCCATCGCCATCGGCACCAGCCACGGCGCGTATAAATTTACCCGTCCGCCCACAGGCGACGTATTGCGCATCGACCGCATCAAAGAAATCCACGCCGCCCTGCCCAACACCCACATCGTGATGCACGGCTCCAGCTCTGTTCCGCAAGAATGGCTGAAAATCATCAATGAACACGGCGGCGCCATCGGCGAAACCTACGGCGTACCGGTAGAAGAAATCGTAGAAGGCATCAAACACGGCGTGCGCAAAGTCAACATCGACACTGACCTGCGCCTGGCCTCTACCGGCGCCATCCGCAAATTCATGGCCGAAAACCCCGCCGAATTCGACCCGCGCAAATATCTGGCCAAAACCGTTACCGCGATGAAAGACATCTGCGTTGCCCGCTATCTGGCTTTTGGCTGCGAAGGCCAAGCCAGCAAAATCAAGCCTATTTCATTGGAGAAAATGGCCGAGAAATACGCCAAAGGCGAATTGGCTCAAATTGTAAAATAAACGAAACTATCACTATAGAAATATAAACATATTTCTACTTAATGCCTGTCTGAAAATAAGCAAAGTACATACTTTGCTTATTTTCAGACAGGCATTTTTTACATTTTGCTGCCGTTCACCTCATTTTTTATACCGATTACGGCTCACCCAACCATCCTACAATCCCGCGATGAGTATAATGACAACAGCTTAGAGAACACTTCATAAGCCTTTAATTTCACAAAAAATATTAACAACAACAATATTTCCGCTAAACATTATTACAAACCAATGTTCCATTAGCCTCCTTCACTTCTATAGTGGCTAACCTTTGTTTCGTCATCCTTTACCGAGGCGAACAATATAATTGCGAATCTGAAAATATCAAACAACATCAAACCCTTAACCAAACACACACTCTTTGCCTTAGCGCTTTTTCCCCTATATGCTGGCGCAAAAATGGCCGATACCCCATTTGTACTCGACAACCAAGCCATTACTAGCGGCGGCAGCGGCAATGTCAAACCAAACGTCATGTTCCTAATTGACGATTCGGGCAGTATGAACAACAGCCCAAACGGAAAATCCGGCGCATCTAAACTCAACATCACCAAAAATGTACTAAATCAGGTATTGACCCAATACACTGATACCGTCAACTGGAGTCTGCAAACCCTTAATCGAAACGGCGGCTCCGGCGTCAGCCTCGATGGCTATACCACCAACCATAACGATATGATGCGCCGCGTCAATGGCATCACTGCCGACGGCGGCACACCCACTACCCGTCGTTATTATGAAGTGAGCCAGTTTATCCGCGACTCCACTCAATATCGCTGCCAAAAAAACTACATTCTGTTGGTCTCTGACGGCGATTCCAACTTAAGTTGCTTAACCTCACAGTGGCGTCACTTAAATTCACCTACTCTCGGCAATCTCAATGATCCCTACTTCGGCTCAAGGAATGCTGGCTCTTGTGTTTACCTTTCAAATGGTTCTTATGACACACTTTGGGATCGCAACGACGGTTTAGGCTTTTTCAGCAAAAAATTAGCTGTTAACGACTTCAAAACCTCCGGCAACGATGCCGCTGGCAAAAGTTGGAACGGCGATCCAGCCGATCCGCAAGAAACGGTAAACGGCATAACCAGAAGCAAATTTGCCAGCCAAACTGCCGAAACCTTTACCATCGGCTTCGGCAATGCCCTAACCAATGCAGGCAGAACTTATCTGCAAGAAGGTGCCAGCAGACCGAATTATTATTTCTCCACCGAAAACGGTGCCGACCTGCTCGCTCAAATTAGAAGTATTTTTGACGGAATTTCCTCAGAATCGGCCAATACCACTGGCTCTTCTTACGGCACCACAACGCCGGCAGTTACCCGCAGCAGCGGTGCTCCCGGCAGTGCCGCCGTTGTCTACCTTGATACGGCTTCTTGGAGCAGCCAATTACGCTTCTTCAAACTCAAAGCCGACGGTTCACCCGATACCGCCGTAGCATTTAAACAACCTTCATTCAACAACCGACAAACCCTAGTCAACACCGGCAACGGCACCTATTTTGCAGAAGAACTGGTCAAGCAGCCCAATTTAGTTAACAACGAATATTTCAACACCATCAGCCCCAACGCCGCCGACCAAAACGAATGGCGCGACGCACTCCTTCCTTGGACCGTCCGCAGGCTTAACGGCAACATCACCAATGATACTGTCATCAAAGATTTAGCCGCTAACCGCAAATATTCTCAAGCCTACCGCGAACGCGCCGCAGACACTCGCGACTTAGGCGATATTATCGACGGCTCGGTACGCGCCATCGGCGATCGCTCCCGCGGTAATCGTGATGAGTTTTTAGCTGCTGCGGCCAACGACGGCATGGTACATCTATTCCGCAGTAATCCCGATGCCAATGCTACACACCCATATGATTTACTGCTGAGCTATATGCCCGCCGCTATGGAACGCAGCGACGGTCGTGGAACGCCCACCACCTTGGCCAAAACCTTGAAAGACCTCGCCCACCCAGATTACGGCCAAAGCAGCGATCGCCCGCACCGTTATATGGTTAACGGTGGCTTTACCCTGCTACGTACCCCGACCAATGAAAACAGCCAGATTTTTATGTTTGGCGCGATGGGACAAGGTGGCCGCGGCGCTTACGCTTTAAATGTTGGCGGCAAAAATCGCGCAACTGGCAATGATGTTGCCTTAAGCGCCGGTAGCAGTACTTGGAAAACCGGTGTCCCCCTATTCGAAACGCCAAAAGGCAGTGAAAATACTTTGGGTTACACTGTTGGTACGCCGAAAATCGGTCGCATTTCCATCCAGCGCACTGCTGGACAGCCCGTTGATATTACCCAAAACATCCGCTATGCCGGCTTCCTCGCCAGCGGTTTTCCGGAAAACAAACCCACTTCCAGCTCCAACCAAGAAACCGCCCTGTATGTCTACGACATGTTGGGACAAGAAGCAGCCGCAGGCGGCAAAGCCGTAAGTGACAGCCAACCGGGCAAGCTGCTGGGCAAGATTACCGCTCCCGAAGGCTCCGGCGGCTTAGCCACTCCGACCCTGCTTGATACCAACTTCGATGGCGTCTACGATCTCGCCTATGCCGGTGACTATGCAGGCAATATGTTCCGCTTCGATTTGCGTGGCACACCGGATACTTGGTCGGCAGTTAAAATCTTCAGTGGCAAAGGCGGCCAACCGATTACCACCGCACCCACCATTTCCCGTCGCATTAATGGCGTATATGTGGTGATATTTGGAACCGGTAGCGAAATCTACTCAGAAGATTTAAACAGCACAGAATCTCAGGCGCTCTATGGCATTTATGACGACACAAGTACCACCGGCGCTACCGCTACAGCAGACCAATTGCTGACACAAAACTTCACCGAGAGAGACGGTTATTATTACCTCAGCAATCAGGTTCTGGATCCGACCGTTCATAAAGGCTGGACCATAAACTTGACCGCCGGCACCGGTGAACGTGTCGTCGTGCAACCTTCTATGCTGCTGCGAACCGCTTTGTTTACCACCCGGATGTATAGCGTTACCGAATCCGAGCAAAACAGTGGCGGTGCCGATCCTTGTGTTGCCAGCACCTATAGCAAAACCACCTCAGCCAAGAGCCGCAGCCTAGCCATCAACAGTACCAATGGCGGTGGCTTAACCAATAAGGATGCGCGCTTGATATACGATAGCCACCCAACTCTAGTTGATGGCTTTTACCCGAGCGGAAAGCTATTTGAAGGTTTGCTATCCCAGGTATTGGTTTACCCCGAAAGTACCAACAATAAGGAAGATCGGGCAAACAACCCGCTAACATCTGATGGCCAAGGTGGTGGTTCTGGTACAGATCAGAGCTTAAACAAAAACCCTGCCCCCCCTAGAAATACTTGCTTCAACAACGGTTATCAACCCTATCTACAAACCGGTCTGAGCGGCAACACCACCACACCGGTTGGCAGCATGGCTACGGCTGGCCCGGCCTGTAGCAACTCTGTCCGCCGCATCAATTGGCGCGAGATATTCTAAAAAATTTAAGTGTGTTTAAATACCCGGTTCAACCGGGTATTTTTATACAGCGAAAAAACTTATTGTTTTGCATACCACGCGCTTGTTTCAGACAGGCCTATCGTAAATTCGAGCGTTTTCGAAAATCAAATCCAGCATAATATTGAGGCTTGGTTTGAACGCCAAAACCCAATAATGCAAACCGACTCCGCTTGGGCCTGCAAGTCAACCTACCTATAATCAATGCCTGTCTGAAACACTTTCAGACAGGCATATTGGCTTTTATCCTATTAAACTCCGCTATCCAAATAAAAAAACAGCCGAAATGTATTTCGGCTGTTTCATCAATTTCTTTTTGATCAACAAATAAGATTATTCGTTATTCTGATTCTGTTTGCGGCGTAACATAGCCGGAATTTCCAAATCATCCAAGAAACTCTTATCAGCATAATCAGCGGCAGACAAGTTCATATTGCGTGCACCGCGCCCCGAACGAATCACATTGTCAATATTAGGATACTGTTGTTGGCTTCGGTCGTGGTCATCAAAGGCCGCTGCCGCTGCTGCCAATGCGTCAAACTCAGCCGCGCTGTAACCGGCGCCACCTTGATGATGGCGACCACCTTGCTGCTGCTGGGCTCGTGCAGCTTGGCGCATACTACCGGTAGGCGCAGCAGCAGAATGGAATGCCTCTTTCAAGCCAGTGGCGATAATGGTCACACGAATCGCGTCTTCCGGCATTTCTTCATCTTCAGAAGTACCGTATTTGCGCTCAGAATCCGGATGGGCATATTCGTTTACTACGCGCATGATTTCGCGGTATTCAGACATTTTCAAGCAACCCGGAGCAGTGGTGATGTTCACCAATACACCGCGCGCACCGTCGAGGCTCACATTGTCCAACAGCGGGCTGGCAATCGCCTGTTCAGTAGCCAAACGAGCGCGATCGACACCTTGAGCAGTACCGGAACCCATCATAGCCATACCGGTGATGCTCATCACATTCTTAACGTCCGCAAAATCCAGATTGATAAATCCCGGACGAGTCACAACCTCAGAAATCCCCGCGACAGCGGCATGCAGCACATTATCCGCCTCTTGGAACGCCTGACGGACAGTCACATCTTCACCCAAGGCAGTCAGCGTGCTGGGCGTCCATTCATATGCGCCGTCCGCGTCCTTT
>CALFOA010000277.1 GCA_937919795.1 uncultured Neisseria sp. | reverse complement strand
GCCCGCGCCGCCAGCATCGTATCGTTCAATCCGGACGGCACCTTGGCGGAAAACGAATCGGCCGACAGCCGCATTGTGCGCGGCTTCAAACGCAAGCTCAGCGATTTGGAAGCCTTAACCATCGATAACGATGGCTATGTTTACGCCATCACTTCGCATTCGCGCAACCGTGAAGGCGTGCGCAACCCCGATCGCGAGCACTTCATCCGCTTTAAAATTCGCGGCAATGAGGTGACCGAATTGAGTTCGTTCGACGGCTTGGTGGATCTGCTGGAAAATTCCGAGCAAGTGAAACAATTATTGAGCGATAAAATCGGCACTACGCTGGATTTTAAAACCATCAATATCGAAGGCATGGCTTATGATCCGAAGAAAAACCAATTGCTGCTGGGTTTCCGCGATCCTGAGTTTAACGAGCGCTCGATGGTGCTGTACATCAGCAACCCGAAAGAGATGTTCACCAAAAAAGAGCAGCCGAATTTCTCGGCTGTGGCGTTTATCGACATCAAAGGCGGCGGTATCCGTTCATTGAACTATGATGAAGTTCAGGAGGCGTTTATTTTGGCGAACGAAGTTCGCGACGATACCGGCAAGAAAGTGCCGCAGTTCTGGACCTGGAGCGGCGAGCCGGATGCGGAAGCCAAGCCGGTTGATTTACCCGGTATGAACCATATGGTGAACGTAGAAGCGATTGATTCGGTGAAAGTAAACGGCCAAAGCCGTCTGATTCTGATGAGCGACGACGGCGATGCCACCAAAAACATCGGCGGCAAATATATGCTGGTAGAATACGATAAATTCTAAGCCGGTTAACGGAACGAAAGCCGTCTGAGCGATTCGGACGGCTTTGTTTTCCACAATGAAATAGAACACACACACAACCTGTTTTTTCAGACAGGCATACCACAAACAAGGAAACAAAATGAACTTCGCTAAACGCAAATCATTGATTGGAACCTGCGCTGCCGGCGTGGCTGCGGTTGCCGCTACCTTAGCGATTGCCCAGCCGGGCACTGCCGCTGCGGTGAATAAACCCGAGTACCGCGAATTAGCCGCCACATTCGAACCCTCTGCCGTGCAACAACTGCCCGACGGCCGCTTGCTGGTGGTGGAAGACGAAGCCGCGCGCGCGCTCAATTTGTTAACCATCAGCTCCGATTTGGTGTTGCAGGAAAATGAAGCCGCCGATGCCGAACTGATGCAGAGCCTAGCCGGTAAACTGGATGATTTGGAAGCCTTGGCCGCCGATAATCAAGGCCATCTCTATGCTGCCACGTCTTATTCCACCACCAAAAAAGAAGGCCGCGTAGCGGATCGCGAGCGCTTGGTACGCTTTAAAATCGAAGGCAACCGGTTGGTCGGCATAAAAGATGCGGTTAACCTGAAAGAAGCCTTATTAAAAGCCGATTCGGTGCAACAGGCGATTACGGCCAAAACCGGCGCCGCGGTGGATTTCAACGAACTCAATATCGAAGGCTTGGCCTACGACAGCCAACAATCGCGTTTGCTGATCGGCTTGCGTGAGCCGATGGCGGGCAAATTGTCCATCATCATTGCCATCAACAATCCGCAGGCGTTGTTTGACCGGCAGGCCGCGCCGCAATTCGGCGAGGTGACTTTGCTCGACTTAGGCGGCGGCATCCGTTCGCTGGATTATGTAGCCGAAACCAACAGTTATCTGATTGCCAACGAAAAGGAAAACGAGCAGGGCAAAAACCGTTCGCGCTTATGGCGTTGGGACGGCAAACCGCAATCCGCCGCGCAGCCGCTTAATTTCGGTGATGATGAAGCGGAAAATCTGGAAGCGCTTAATGTGATTCAGGTGGGTGGCAAACCGTATCTGCTGGCAATGGCGGACGACGGAAAAGTGAAAAAACAGAAACCGTCTCATTACTTTGTAATGGATTTCAATCGCTTAAAGTAAGCGGTGTTTTTAAATACGAATGCCTGTCTGAAAGATTTTTTTCAGACAGGCATTTTTCAGGCAAAAACTTTCTATTACACCCGACCGCGGTTGGCTTCGGCCAATTCGGCCAGCAGCGCTTCGGTATCCGGCCAGCCGATGCAGGCATCGGTGATGCTTTGGCCGTAGGTAACCGGTTTGTCTTGGCGGCCTTCGACTAAGTGGCTTTCCACCATCACGCCCATGATGTGGTTTTCGCCGTTGCGCAATTGGTTGGCAATATCGGCGGCCACTTCCATCTGGCGTTTGAAGTCTTTGCGGCTGTTGGCGTGACTGAAATCCACCATCAGTTTGGAAGGCACACCCGCTTTTTCACAGGCTTCGGCGGCGGCGGTAACGTGGCTGCTGTCGTAGTTCGGTTCTTTACCGCCGCGCAGGATCACGTGGCAGTCGCGGTTACCGGCAGTTTGCACGATGGCGGAATGGCCGGTTTTGGTCACCGACAGGAAGTGGTGCGGATGCGAAGCGGCACCGATGGCATCGATGGCGATTTTCAGGTTGCCGTCGGTACCGTTTTTAAAGCCGACCGGGCAGGATAGGCCGGAAGACAGCTCGCGGTGTACCTGGCTTTCGGTGGTGCGCGCACCGATGGCGCCCCAGCTGATTAAGTCGGCATAATATTGCGGCGTAATCATGTCGAGAAACTCGGTGGAAGCGGGCATGCCCATTTCGTTGAGGTTGAGCAGCAACTTGCGCGCTTGGCGCAGGCCGAAATTGATGTCGAAGGTGCCGTCGAGGTGCGGATCGTTAATCAGGCCTTTCCAGCCGACGGTGGTGCGCGGTTTTTCGAAATACACGCGCATTACAATCAGCAGCTCTTTCTCGTATTTTTTGCGCAAAGGCAGCAGGCGCTCGGCGTATTCGAGCGCGGCTTTGGGATCATGGATGGAGCAGGGGCCGATAATCACCAGCAGGCGGTTGTCTTTGCCGTGTACTAAATCGGAGATTTCCTGGCGGGTGCGTACCACTAAATCGGCAGCGGCTTCGCTGATGGGCAATTCGTAGAGATGGGCAATCGGGGGAAGCAATTCGGTTACAGCATTGATGCGTACGTCGTCGGTTTTTTGTAGTCTGTTCATGATGTCTCTGAAAGTAACAACTAATGGTTTGAATAAGATAATAATGATTTGTTGGCTAGGTTAGCCCGAATCCGCTTGTTTGGCAAGGCTTTTCTCTGGATTT
>CALFOA010000276.1 GCA_937919795.1 uncultured Neisseria sp. | reverse complement strand
GAGCGTATTATCGAGCGCAGCCGCCCTACTCGTGAAACGTATCTGGCACGCATTCGCTCGCTCGAAAACCAAGGCCGGGTGGAGCGCGACCAATTGGGCTGTTCCAATCTGGCGCACGGTTATGCCGCCATGCCCAACGCCATCAAAATCGAAATGTTGAAACCCAACGTACCGAATCTGGGCATGATCAGCGCTTATAACGACATGGTTTCCGCCCATCAGCCGTTTGCCGACTTTCCGGCTTGGGTAAAAGAAGAAGCGGGCAAACACGGCGCCACCGCGCAAGTGGCCGGCGGTACGCCCGCAATGTGCGACGGCATCACCCAGGGTTACGAAGGCATGGAGTTGTCGCTGTTCTCGCGCGACGTGATTGCGATGAGCACCGCCGTCGGGCTGTCGCACCAAATGTTTGACGGTGCCTTATATTTCGGCGTGTGCGACAAAATCGTACCCGGTTTAGTGATCGGCGCGTTAAGTTGCGGCCACCTGCCCGGTATTTTTGTACCCGCCGGCCCAATGGCCAGCGGCATCGGCAACAAAGAAAAAGCGCGCACCCGCCAATTGTTTGCCGAAGGTAAAGTCGGCCGCGAAGCCTTGCTGGAAAGCGAAATGGGCTCTTACCACAGCCCCGGCACCTGTACCTTCTACGGCACCGCCAATTCCAATCAAATGCTGATGGAAATGATGGGCTTGCACTTGCCTGCCGCCGCTTTCTTCAATCCCTACACCCCGATGCGTGAAGCGCTGACCCGTCATGCCGCCGCCCACCTGGCCGAAGGCGTGAAAAACCGCAGCATCAAACCGATCGGCGAAATGCTGAGTGAAAAATCGTTTGTGAACGCGGTTATCGGCCTGATGGCTACCGGCGGCTCCACCAACCACACCATGCACTTAGTAGCGATGGCGCGAGCCGCCGGCGTAATCCTCACTTGGGACGATTTCGACGAAATCTCTTCCATTATTCCGCTGCTGATTCGCGTTTACCCCAACGGTCAGGCCGATGTGAACCATTTTGCCGCAGTCGGCGGTCTGCCATTTGTGATCCGCGAACTGCGCAACAACGGCTTGCTGCACGATGATGTCGACACCGTGGTCGGCCGCGGCATGGCTGCCTACACCCAAGAGCCTTTCCTGCTCGACGGCAAACTGCAATGGCAGGATGCGGTGGCCGAAAGCCGTGACGAAGACATTTTGCGTCCGTTCAGCCGCCCCTTCTCTCCCGACGGCGGCCTGCGCCTGATGAAAGGCAACATCGGCCGCGGCGTGATTAAAATCTCGGCGGTGAAAGACAGCCAACGCGTGATCGAAGCGCCCGCCATCGTGTTCAACGACCAGCGAGAAGTGTTGGCTGCTTTCGAACGCGGCGAGTTGGAACGCGATTTTATCTGCGTAGTACGTTTCCAAGGCCCGCGTGCCAACGGTATGCCCGAACTGCACAAACTCACCCCGCCCTTGGCCATTCTGCTCGACCGCGGCTTTAAAGTGGCACTAGTCACCGACGGCCGTATGTCCGGCGCCTCGGGTAAAGTGCCCGCCGCCATCCACATGAGCCCGGAAGCCCTGCTCGGTGGCGGGATCGGCAAAATCCGTACCGGCGACTTAATCCGTTTCGATTCTTTCACCGGCGAACTGATTGCACTGGTCGACGAAAAAGAATGGAACGAGCGCGAAATACCCGAGCCGGATTTGAGCAAAAACAGCCACGGCATCGGCCGCGAACTGTTTGCCGGTTTCCGCAGCATCACCAGCAGCGCCGAAAAAGGCGCAATGAGCTTCGGCGGTGATTTTTCTTAATTTTTGATACGTTCAGACAGGCATCTTCTCTACTCAACCTTAAATGCCTGTCTGAAAAAACCAAACAATTTTCGGAGATAACAACATGAATGCACGCGATATTTTAAGCGCCGGCGCCGTAGTGCCGGTAATAGCGATTGACGACATCCACACCGCTGTTGATCTGGCGCACGCCTTGGTAGAAGGCGGTATCCCTACCCTCGAGATCACCCTGCGTACCGAGCACGGCATCAAAGCCATTGAGTTGATCAAAAAAGAAGTGAAAGGCGCGATTGTCGGCGCCGGCACCGTGATTAACGGTGAGCAACTTAAAGCAGTAGAAGACGCCGGCGCGGTATTTGCCATCAGCCCCGGCTTCAACATCAACTTTGCCAAAGCCGCTGAAAAAAGCAGCATTGCCGTGATTCCCGGCATCGCCACCCCCGGCGAACTGATGCTGGCGCTGGAGCACGGTATCGATACACTGAAACTGTTCCCCGCTGAAGTGGTCGGCGGCCGCGAAATGCTCAAAGCGCTCAACGGCCCGTTCCCGCAAGTGAAATTCTGCCCCACCGGTGGCATTAGCTTGGAAACCGCACCCGAATACCTGAAACTGCCCAACGTATTGTGCGTGGGCGGCTCATGGCTCACCCCGAAAGAGGCGGTGAAAAATCAAGACTGGGCCACCATCACCCGCTTGGCTAAAGAAGCCTCAGCCTTGCGCAAATAACCCGTTAAAATCACTAAACAACTGCTACTGCGTTGACTCACCTGGCCGTACTATTCGTACTGTCTGCGGTTCGCCACCTTGTATCAGTTATTTATTGATTTCACTCTCTCTTCTTACGCTTCCAAATAATCAAACGATAATAAAGAAGAAATGCCTGTCTGAAATTTTTTCAGACAGGCATTATTATATTTGAGGTTTTCACTATAGCAGGTTAGCTGTCACTTGCCCGCTTTTTGAACCACTCTGTTATATTGTAAAAAACCACAGCTAAAAACAGCATATAGGCCGCCGCTCCGGCTATGATTTTTACCCCGTCGTGCGGTGCCGCCTCAGCTACAGAGGCTACCTGCACACCACCCCAAGTTACGGTAAGCCAACCTGTGGCCATCATCAACCCGCGCAGGAGTGTTCGATGAGCAAAAGCGGGGATCATCCTCAACCAACCGATGAAATAACCGATTGTACATATCAGGCATACTGTCAGCATCTTACCTTCCTTGATAAATGCCTGTCTGAAAAACCTTTTCAGACAGGCATTTAACTTTAAACACTTGAAACCGCTTTATTCTTCCAACACCTCACCGTTGGCATCCCAGCGGTTGCGCCCCACCAGTTCATCATCTTCATAAACCGCTTCGGTTTTCTTTGAGCCGTCGGGATACCATTCCAACACTACGCCGCTGCGTTTGCCGTTTTTGATGCTTAATTCCGAAGTAAGGCGGCCGCTTTCTTCCCAGCTAATCATTTGCACCACGTGATCGTTGTGAATCACGCTCTCACTTTTCGGGCGACCGCTCGGATACCATTGCTTGTGTACCCCTTCGGCTTTATCGTTACGAAACTGAATTTCGCTCTCTTTACGGCCGTTGCGATAATAGCGCGAGCCGGTGCCTTCGGTTTTACCGTTCACATAAGGCATTTGCGCCGACATAGTGCCTTCAGGGTACCAATTGGTCCACATACCATGCGGCAAGCCGTTGCGGTAGCCAGCGACCATTTTTCTATTGCCGTTGTCATGCCACAAAGTCAGCGTGCCGTTCGGTAGTTTGGGCACAAAAGCCTTTACGTCGGTTAGCATCACTTCATACGGATCGGAATGCTTCTTTTTCGACGGATAATAAAAATCCTGCACCTTCGCCCGATCGCCCACCGCATTATACTGACGCTCATAAGCCGCCGCACTGCTGTTGGTCAGCAACTGGCCACGCTCATTGAAATAAATCTTCTCCGCCGCCCAGGCAGACAACGGAAACGCCAGCCACACCGCCACTACTATTTTGAAATAATTCATATTATTTTTGCCAATAAGATTTTACATTGACGAATTCGTACAAACCGAATTCCGATAACTCGCGGCCGTAGCCGGAAGCTTTTACCCCGCCGAAAGGCAGTCGCAAATCGCTGCTGGTGTGGCGGTTGATGAATACCGCGCCGGTTTGCAGTTTTTCCGCATAACGCCAAGCGGCTTGTTCGTCGGCGGTATAAATCGCCGCGCCCAAGCCGAAAGGATTGTCGTTGGCCAGTACCATCGCCGCCTCGGCATCTGCCGCCCGCATCAACACCGCCACCGGGCCGAACACTTCTTCATAATAAATACGACAGGCGGGGGTCACATCTGCCAACACGGTGGCCGGATAAAACCAGCCCTGCCCCGCCGGAATCTCGCCGCCGCACAAAGCGCGTGCGCCGTTGGCCAGCGCATCGATTACCTGTTCGTGCAGTTTGGTACGCAAATCCTCACGGTGCAGCGGCGCCAAAGTGGTATCCGGCAATATCGGATCGCCGGTTTGCAAACGGCTGCATTCGGCTAAAAACAATTCGGTAAAGCGGTCGGCCACCGCTTCTTCCACAATAATCCGCTTGGCCGCGTTACACGACTGCCCCGCATCGCGAAAACGCGAATAGCAAGCCTCTTTCGCCGCCTGTGCCAAATCGGCATCGGCCAGCACGATAAACGGATTACTGCCGCCCAATTCCAACACCGATTTTTTCAAATTCCTGCCTGCCTGCGCCGCCAGCACACGGCCGGTATCGGTAGAGCCGGTAAAGGCCAGCGCATCGCAGTCTTCAATCGCATGCAACACATCATCCGGCTGCAACCACGCCACCATCATCGGCAAATCGTCGCCCACTAAATCAAACAGTGCTTGAGTCACCCCCGCCACGCTGGGCGCCGGTTTCACCACGCAGGCATTGCCAGCGCACAAAGCGGGAATGGCAAAACGCAATACCTGCCACACCGGATAATTCCACGGCATCACCGCCAGCACCACGCCCAAAGGCTCAAAACGCACCTGGCTCAAACTCGCCTGGGTGGCAATCGTTTTATGCGCCAGCAATTCGGGCGAAAGGTGGGCATAATAACGGATTAAATCCACCGATTTATCCAATTCCGCTTGGCATTCACGCAAACAGCGCCCTACTTCGCGGCACACCATCTGCGCCAGCGTATCGCGTTCCCGCGCCAGCTTATCGGCCAACTCCAGCAACAGCGCAGCACGCCGGTTTACCGGCAACGCGGCAAAACGGCTCTGGCGGCAGCGCAACTCAGTCAAATCGTGCGCAAAATCAGCATAAGGCTGCGGCGCACGTTCGAATAAGGTTTCACCACTCAATACATGGATACTGCGGAACATCTGTTGCACTCTCCCAAGCGCTTTATCCTATAATCGGCTCACGCTATAGCGGAAAAACTTATTTTGCCACAAGGCAGCAAGCCGCAGACAGTACAAGTAGTACGGAACCAATTCTGTTGCCGCTTTAGCGGCTTACAAAATCGTTCTCTTTGAGCTAAGGCGCAG
>CALFOA010000275.1 GCA_937919795.1 uncultured Neisseria sp. | reverse complement strand
GGTGAGTACGGAAGTGAAGGCGATGTCAAATTCATAGCCTTTTTCTTTCAGTTTTTTACCGGCGGCGGCGGCTTCGGCCAGGCCTTGCTCGCTCAGTTTGACATCACGCCAGCCGGTAAACAGGTTTTTGGCGTTCCATTCGCTTTGTCCGTGGCGGATAAATACTAATTCCATTTGTTTAAGCTCCAGTGTGTTTTCTCTTTAAGATACAAAACTGCAAGGAAATAATGCCTGTCTGAAAAGTTGAAACCGGTGCCTGATGTTTTTTCAGACGGGCATTGAAATGGGGAGTACGCGGGGGCGGGGCGGTAAGCCGGGTTCTGTCGTTGGACAGCCATTCCTCTAGGCGCACCATTGCTGATGCGCTCCAGCAACCTACCCGAACGCTCGGCGAGCCGCTTCAATGCGTTCTGTTTGGTCTTGCTACGGATGGGGTTTAGCCTGCTGCGCCTTGTTGCCAAGTGCACGGTGCGCTCTTACCGCACCTTTTCACCCTTGCCTGTTTTGCCCGAAGGCAACCATCGGCGGTTCTGCTCTCTGTTCCACTTTCCGTCGTGTTTCCACGCCCGGCCGTTAGCCGGCATCCTGCTCTGCGTAGCCCGGACTTTCCTCTCCACCCGTTTGAAACGGGCGCAGCGGCTGTCTGCCCTGCCTGCGTACGCGTGAAATTATAGCACGCCCGCGCGGCTGCACGGGCGTGTGGTACAGATTATTGCTGCTTCGTTAACACACCGGCCTGTTCGGCGGCGCGCCAAGCGGCGTCAAGGCGTTCGCCGGCGGCTTTGAGTGCGCTGTCGTGGGCGATTTTGGCTTCGC
Source organism: uncultured Neisseria sp. (assembly GCA_937919795.1). GTDB lineage: Bacteria > Pseudomonadota > Gammaproteobacteria > Burkholderiales > Neisseriaceae > Neisseria. The sequence goes on along the minus strand of CALFOA010000275.1, from coordinate 1,252 downwards.
TGGCCTGATGCAACTCGGCGCGGTAGCGGGAAATATCGTTTTCAGCCGCTTGACGGCGCTCTTCTGCGTTTTTCAGTTTGTATTGCAGATCGGCGATTTTGCTGTCGCCTTTATTTTGCGATTGCAAGGCTTGGCGGTAGGCCGCTTGTGCGCTCATCAGTTCGCCGGAAGCATCATTGGCCCAAACAGGTAGGGAAACGGCGGCCAGCAAGGCGGCGCAGCCTAAGGTTTTTATTTTCATGGGGGTTCCTCACGTTTTGTCTTAATTACCGCCGCAAGCCGCTTGATATTGTTTCTCGGTAATTGAGCCGGCCATTACCTGCATCGGGCGCAATTGAGAGGCGCTGTATTTCTGATCGGTCAGCGGTTTGCCTTCTTTATCGACCAGCAATAATTGGGTTAAGCGGTAGGTTTTGGTACGACAGTTCATTTCCCAAGTACCGATGGCGGTTTTGTAAGGAGGCGTGTTTGTATAGCGCTCTTCGCTCGGTTTTACCACAACTTTGCGGTCGCGAAAGGTCACCATATCGCCGTTGCGCACGATGCTGTCTTTATCGATATAGGCGCGGATATTGCCGTTGCCGGTTTCGCCTAAGCGGCTCCAGTTGCCGTCGGTACCGGGGCCGCCGGTGGTGCTACACGCGGCCAACAGCGAAATCAGGGCGGTGGCGGCAAGCAAGCGGCCGTTTACAATCTTCTGCATAAATCATCTTCCTTTCAGACAGGCATGCGCTGGCGGCACACCTGCAAAACCATTAAAATAGCCAGCCCATTATAACGGAATTCTTTAAATGACCAAGCAGCGCGACGATGCACGGCGTATTCTGCACGATGTGTTCGGCTATCCCGATTTTCGCGGGCGACAGGCCGACATCGTCGATACGCTTGCCGGCGGCGGCAGCCTCACCGTGCTGATGCCCACCGGCGGCGGCAAATCGCTCTGCTATCAGATTCCGGCGCTGATGCGCGAAGGGGTAGCGGTGGTGGTGTCGCCGCTGATTGCGCTGATGAACGACCAAGTCGCCAACCTGCGCGCCGCCGGTGTACATTCGGCCAGCGTGCACAGCGGCACCTCGCCCGACGAAGTGCGCCAAATCGCCGAAGACATCAACGCCGGCAGCCTGAAGCTGTTATACGTTGCGCCCGAGCGCTTGGTGAGCGAGCGCTTTCTGCGTTTTCTCGACCACACCCGCGTGAGCCTGTTTGCCATCGACGAAGCGCATTGCGTGAGCCAGTGGGGGCACGATTTCCG
>CALFOA010000274.1 GCA_937919795.1 uncultured Neisseria sp. | reverse complement strand
GCTTATTATCGGGGCAATATCAAGAAAGATGGACAGTACTTCGGGCCGTATCCCAACGGTTATGCGGTGCGCGACAGCATTCAGATTTTGCAGAAGGTCTTCAAGCTGCGTACCTGTGAAGACAGTGTGTTTGCCCATCGGGAACGGGCGTGTTTGCTGTATCAGATTAAGCGTTGTTCAGGCCCGTGCGTCGGCCACATCAGTGAACAAGATTATCAAGCCGATGTACGGCAAGCTGTTACTTTTCTCAACGGTAAAACCGATGAACTTACTCAAACCCTGCACCATAAAATGCAGCAGGCGGCGCAAGAGTTGAATTTTGAAGAAGCCGCCCGTTATCGCGATCAGATTCAGGCCTTGGGCTTGGTGCAGTCGCAGCAATATGTAGACAGCAATAAACCGGAACGTGCGCAAGATATCGATATTCTGGCGCTGGCGGCAGAGGGCGGAGTGGTGTGTGTGCATTGGGTGAGCATACGCGGCGGGCGGCATGTTGGCGATAAAAGCTTTTTCCCGGCGGTAGGTGGTGAGGGTGTGCCTGATATTCAGGAATATGGCGAAGCCTTTGTTGCTCAGCATTATTTGGGTAAAGCCAAGCCAGATATTATTATCAGCAATTTTGTGCTGCCCGAGAGTGTGCAGGAAGCGCTGAACAGTGAACACCATAAAGCCATCCAATTTGTTTCGCATACCATAGGAACGCGTAAAGTGTGGTTGAAGATGGCGGAACAAAATGCCAAGCTGGCGATTCAGCAGCATGTGTTGCAACACGGCAGCCAAGCCGCTCGTTTGGACGAATTGGCGCAGGTGTTGGAAATGAATCCCGACGATTTAAACCGCTTGGAATGTTTCGACATCAGCCACACCCAAGGCGAGGCTACCGTGGCTTCTTGCGTGGTGTATGACGAAGAAAATATTCAACCTTCGCAATATCGCCGCTACAACATCACCACTGCCAAAGCGGGTGACGATTATGCGGCCATGCGCGAAGTGTTGAGCCGCCGTTACGGCAAAATGAGCGAGGCGGAAGCCAACGGCGAAGCCGTGCGCTGGCCCGATGTGGTGTTGATAGACGGCGGCAAAGGCCAAATCGGCGTCGCTTTGGAAGTGTGGGAAGAACTTGGTTTGCAGATTCCGTTGTTGGGTATTGCCAAAGGGCCGGAGCGAAAAGCCGGTTTGGAAGAATTGATCCTGCCGTTTAGCGGCAAGAATTTCCAGTTGCCGCACAACAGCGCGGCTCTGCATTTGTTGCAGACCATACGCGATGAGTCGCACCGCTTTGCCATTACCGGCCACCGCAAAAAACGTGATAAAGCCCGCGTAACTTCCTCGCTGGCGGAGATACCCGGTATCGGCAGCAAACGCCGCCAAGCTTTGTTGACTCGCTTCGGCGGACTGCGTGGTGTGATGGCAGCAAGTGTAGAAGATTTGGCACAAACCGAGGGCATTAGCAAAGCATTGGCAGAGAAAATATACGACACTTTGCATTGAATATGGTAACAGCAGACATTATCCGACCTATAGAACAAATGATTGGGCTATAATGGAAATGCTTATTTCCTTTCAGACAGGCATTTGAACACCAATATGCCTGTCTGAAAAAACGATTGAGAGTAGAACTTTATGCCTTGGAATATTCCAATCATGCTGACCTGGATGCGGGTGTTGATGATACCCGTATTCACCGTGCTATTTTATCCACCGATTAAAGATTGGCTGGATCCGCAAACCATCAACTGGACTGCCGCCATTATTTTTACAGCGGCAGCGGTTACCGATTGGTTCGATGGTTATTTAGCACGCCGTTGGAAGCAAACATCTGATTTCGGTGCTTTTCTCGATCCGGTGGCCGATAAATTAATGGTGGCAGTGGCCTTAATTCTGTTGGTTAAACTCGATCGCACCACAGCTTTGTATGCCATGATAATTATTGGACGTGAAATCACCATTTCCGCCTTACGTGAATGGATGGCACAAAAAGGGCAGCGTAACAGTGTAGCGGTTGCCACCATAGGCAAATTAAAAACCACTGCCCAAATGGCGGCCATTGTTTTGCTGCTGATCGGCATGCAAGATTTTCATGGTATGAATCTGATTTTTATCGGTAACATCTTGATGTTTATTGCTTCTGTATTAACTGTATGGTCGATGTTCTATTACCTTAAAATGGCGTGGAAAGAATTAGGGCGATAAATTTCCAGCAACACGCTTGACATTGAAAACAGATTAATTATAATAGCGGCTTCGTTGTTAAATCTGATTAGCAATAACAGCAGAAACGCGGGAATAGCTCAGTTGGTAGAGCGCAACCTTGCCAAGGTTGAGGTCGCGAG
>CALFOA010000273.1 GCA_937919795.1 uncultured Neisseria sp. | reverse complement strand
ACTACGCAAGTGATTGCCGAACCGGTAGAAGTGGAAACGGCGCCAGCAGAAGAGCCTGTTGCTGAAGTTGAAGCGGAAAGCATCGTTGTAGCTGAAGAAGAGCCGCTGGAGTTTGAATCCGTTGCCATCGAGCCGGTTGAGCCTGCCGCTGAAATTGAAGAAGCTACTATTGAAGAAGTTGAAACAAGCATTGAGCCTGTAGCAACCGTAGCGGAAGAAGCTGAAATTGAAACCACTTCTTTAGCCACTGAGGAAGAAGTTGTAACAGAAAAAGCCGACAATCTGGCTACGGATAGCGGTTTCGATACGGTTGAAGCGTTGCAAGATACGCAAGAAGAAAACTTTAACATTGCACCGATTGCGATTACCGAAGCTTCAGATGATGATGTAATCGAATGGGAAAGCGTGAATTTTGCTGATGACGATAAAGAAGTCGGCTTCATCTCCGAGTCTGTCGGCATGACCGCACCGCTGGAAGCCAAATATGAATTGGCACAAATGTACATCGAAATCGGCGACCCCGATGCAGCACGCGAAACGCTGAACGAATTGGTGGACGAAGCCAACGGTGACATTCTGGAAAAATCAAAAGCCTTATTGGCGGAAATCAGCTGATTTTCTGATTAAAACAACGGGCCTGAATCTAGATAAGCATTCAGGCTCGTTTTTTTAGATATAACAATTTCACTCCAGCAATCTTTTAACACTTAAATGCCTGTCTGAAAAATATTTTTCAGACAGGCATTTTATGTACTTGAAGCTATTCAAATCAGCAAGCAATCGCCAATTATTTAATCACATCAGCCACACTCAGCTTTTTATCTTTCACTTCAAAAATCGAGACGGTGCCCTCACGAATATCGCCTTTGTCATCAAATGCAATTTTTCCGCTCAAGCCGTCAAACTGTACTTTCGGCATAGCCGCAACCACCGCTTCTCTTTCGGTTGAATTTGCCAGCTTCATCGCCTCGACAATCGCATAGGTCGCATCATAAGAGAACGGTGAATAAATCAAAGGTTTTTGGCCACCGAACGCTTTTTCATAATTCGCGCTAAATTGCGCTCCTTTTTCCATCTGCGACAGTGGCAGCCCGGCTTGCGAACAAATCATATTGCCGCCGGAAGAACCGGCCAATTCGATGAACTTGTCGGTACACGCACCGTCGGCAGCCACCAGTTTGGCACTCATACCCAATTCCTGCATTTGTTTCACCAAGGTGGCAGCAGTATCATCCATACCACCCCAGAAAACATACTCCGGATTTTTGGCTTTCAACTCGGTTAAAATCGCTTTAAAGTCGGCGGTTTTATCGGTTGCCGATTCGCGACCGATAATATTGCTGCCTCCCTCTTTCAAGCTTTTATCGACTTGGTCGGCCAAGCCTTTACCATATTGAGTGGAATCGTCCAACACCGCTACGTTTTTCGCTTGGTGCGCCAGCATATATTTAGCCAGCGCCGGGCCTTGCTTGGCATCGGTTGCCAACACGCGGTAGGCATCGACTAAGTTACTTGCGGTTTTGGTGCTTTTTAAAGTGTAATCCGGATTGGTCGAAGCCGGAGAAACTTGTACCACACTTGCGCCTGCGTAAACGGCATTAGCCGGAATCGATACGCCGGAGTTGAGGTGACCGACCACACCCACCACACCGGCATCCACCAACTTCTGCGCCACAATCGGCCCTTGCTTGGGATCGGCGGCATCATCTTCGCCCAACACCGCCAGCTTCACTTTTTTACCGCCAATGGTCAAATCACCTTTGGCGTTGATTTCCTGCACCGCCAGCATCACACCGTTTTCAATGTCTTTGCCCAAATGGGAAATCCCACCGGTTTTCGGTGCCGCACTACCGATGGATACGCACACTTCATCAGCCGCCAGATTACCGCAGGCATTACTGCCCGACGATGACGCTTTATCACTGCCTGAAGTATTTCCACCGCAAGCAGCCAAACTCAGGGCAGCAGCTACGGGCAGTAAACGGAATAATTTATTCATTTTAGTTTCTCCAAACTCTATTAATCATTGTTTCATATTGTGCGAACCCACCGATACAAGCCTGCATGCTTTGTTACAGGATGGTGGAAAAATTATGCAATGCTCTCCTATCCCAAATCAAGCAGATATATTAACGAATTCGAAATATTTTTTACAAAATCAAGTACTCGTTCGTCATCAATAATAGATACCGCCGCTTCATTTTTTTACACTATCACTGATTTGAAATTCTTAAAGCCATTTTATCGGCGGGCAGGCGTATAATATGCAAAAGAAATGGCTGCCCTGCGCAGCATTTTTTAATGTTTCTCAACAACCTCCAACCTTTACGCCCATAATCAAACTATATGTCCGCTTCACATTCTTCGCGCTGGCTCAGCGTTATCGCCTTGGCGGTTGCCGCCTTTATTTTCAATACCACCGAATACCTGCCGATTGCCTTGCTCACCGATATCGGCCAAAGTTTCCAACTCTCCTCCACCGAAACCGGCATCATCATGACCGTTTATGCTTGGGTGGTGGCGCTGATGTCGCTGCCCTTGATGCTGCTTACCCGCAATCTGGAGCGCCGTTCCTTGTTGATGTGGTTGTTTATCTTATTTATCGGTGGCCACCTGATGGCGTTTATCGCTTGGAGTTTTCCGGTTTTGCTGGCCAGCCGTGTGCTTATTGCCTTATCCCATGCGGTGTTTTGGTCGATTACCGCAGCATTGGCGATGCGGCTGGCGCCGCCGGGCGAAGGCAACCGCGCGCTCAGCCTGCTCAGTGTCGGTACGGTTTCCGCCATGTTGTTGGGCATTCCGATTGGGCGGGTGGTTGGTAATTTATTTGGCTGGCGGATGTCGATGCTGTTGATTGGTATTGCCGCTCTGGTGGTGGCGCTGATTCTAGCGAAAAACCTGCCCAAACTGCCGAGCATCAACAGCGGTTCACTTTCCAGCATTCCCGTGCTCTTCAAACGCAAAAAACTGCTGCTGATGTATGCTTTTACTGTTGCCATCGTTAGCGCCCATTTCACGGCCTATACTTATATCGAGCCGTTGGTATTGCAAGTAGGCGGATTCAGCGGCGATCAAGTCACGATGGTCTTGATATGTTATGGTTTATCCGGTTTTATTGGCGCCTATCTGTTCGGTAAGTGGTTCGATCGCCACAGCAAATCCTTTTTTATCGGCTTTTGCCTGCTGATGCTGGTATCCATGCTACTGCTCTACCCGT
>CALFOA010000272.1 GCA_937919795.1 uncultured Neisseria sp. | reverse complement strand
CGCCGTTTTTCGCCGCCGCAGAGCACCTTGGATAGCGAGGCGCGGCGCAAAAATGTGCGCGGGGTGTTTGAGGCGGCCGGAAGTTTTAATAAATGTAAAGTGCTGTTAATTGACGATGTCGCCACCAGCGGCGCGAGCTTGGGCGAATTATGCCGAACGCTAAAAAAGGCGGGGGCTGACAGCGTTTTTGCTTGGACGCTGGCCAGCGCCAAAGTGAAAAAGTTTTGATGGGCTAAGAACTTATCTATATAGTCCTAATCTGAAGTGAGTTAAGCGATATGTTTGCTGTTGTGTTGTACCAGCCCGAAATTCCACCGAATACGGGCAATATTATCCGCTTGTGCGCCAATACCGGCGCCGATTTGCATCTGGTAAAACCGCTGGGTTTTCCGCTCGATTCCGCCAAAATGCGGCGGGCGGGTTTGGATTACCACGAATTTGCCAAAGTGGTGGTACACGAAAATTTTGCCGATTGTTTAAACGCGCTCGCCGGTCGCCGCATTTTCGCGCTGACCACCAAAGGCAGCAGCCGTTACGATAAGGCGGATTTTCAAGCCGGTGATGTGTTTTTATTCGGCCCTGAAACCCGCGGCCTGCCCGCCGAGATTTTAGAGAGCCTGCCCGCCGGCCAAAAATTGCGTTTGCCGATGACTGAAGGCAGTCGCAGCATGAATTTATCGAATACGGTTGCCGTGATGCTGTTTGAAGCATGGCGGCAACTGGATTTTCCACAAGGCACATAAATGCCTGTCTGAAAACAAGGTGAAAACCGATTTCTAATCAAGACAGGCAAAATGTTCTTGTGTAGCTCAAGATTTCAAAAAAACATTTAAAACTCAAGAATAGGAACTTGTTTTGACTAAAGCGAAAACAACTTTATTTACCGGAATGATTGCTGCTGCGGCAGCACTGACTTCAAATTCAGCCTTTGCCGATGCAGTGGTGCGTGCCGAGCCTCTGAGCCGCTCCGCCAATAGTACTTACAAAGTAGCCGGCAAACGTTATTATCCCGTTAAACAAGTCGAATCTTTTAGCCAAACAGGCAAAGCATCTTGGTACGGCCCCGGTTTCCACGGCCGTAAAACCGCAAACGGCGAGCGTTTTGATATGAACGCCTTTACCGCCGCCCACAAAACCCTGCCCATCCCCAGCTATGCGAAAGTCACCAACCTTTCCAACGGCAAAAGCGTGATTGTACGCATCAACGACCGCGGCCCGTTCCACGGTGATCGCGTGATTGATCTGTCTAAAGGTGCGGCCAATAAAATCGGCTTCTCCGGCGTGGCCAATGTACGCGTTGAGCAGATTGTACCGAACCAAACCCCGATTTAAGTATTACCGCAAAACGGCCTGTGTATTCTGCACAGGCCGTTTTTGATTGCCTGCGCGTTGGCTGTTTTGCTATAGTCGCAGCATTTTGAAACCATATTAAACAAGGATGCCTCCATGATCAGCAGACTCACCGGCAAACTGGTGGAAAAACACCCGCCGCAAATCGTGATAGACGTAAACGGCGTGGGCTATGAAGTGGATGTGTCGATGCAGACTTTCTACGCCCTGCCGCCGTTAAACGAACAGGTGCAGTTGTACACCCAATTGGTGGTACGCGAAGACGCGCATTTGTTGTTTGGTTTTGCCAGCGCCGCCGAGCGGGCGACTTTCCGCCAATTGGTGAAGGTGAGCGGCATCGGCGCCAAAACTGCGTTGGGCATTTTGAGTGCAATGAATGCCGACGAACTGGCGCAGGCGGTGGCGGAAGAAGATGTGAAGCGATTGTCGTCTGCCCCCGGTATCGGCAAGAAAACCGCCGAGCGCATGATTCTGGAGTTACGCGGCAAACTGGTGGCCGAAAACGGCGGCGGCTTGTTTGCCCCGGCTGCGGTAGCGGATGAGAGCGAAGATGTGGTGCACACTTTGCTTGCGCTGGGTTATAACGAACGCGAGGCGAAAGCGGCAGTGAAAGGAATTCCGGCCGGTACCGATGTGAGCGAAGGGGTGCGGTTGGCTTTGAAGAATTTGTTGAAATAAAACGGTATCACCATGCCTTATATCGAATATTCTTCCCAAGCGGATCCGTTCGATAAACGCAGGCTGGGGCGCAGCCGTTTTGCAGCCTACTGCCTGCCCTCAGCCTTGCTGACGCTGGCATTCAGTTGGTTTGCCGGCTGGTTTATCGAAGCCCTTGTTCAAGTAGAAGTTGGCAGTACCTCACCGCATTTGGGCAAGGGCGGGATTGCGTTCGGTTTTTTCGCTTATGGCTTGGTGTATTACCAATATCGGCAATTGCTGAAACGCTGTAATGATGCGGCGCAAGGCTGGCCTGTTGCCCGGTTGGTTTATCGGTCTGCAATGGTATTGGCGGTGGCTTCGGCGCTGGTTCCTTCGCTGATGCCGGTATTGCTGTTGGCTGTGGTGTTGCAGTTTGCTTATGGTATGGTGCTGCCGTCTGTTCGGGAGTCGAACTTAAGTGGTTACCCCAATCCACCGGCCGGCTATGGGGAACTGATATGCGCAGCGGCTGCGGCAGTAGTTTATCTTTGGGTGTTTTTGTGGTTGTGGAAAATGTGGTAAATGCCTGTCTGAAAAACAAGATACCGTTATTTTGCACGGCTAAGATTTAACCTGACTTTCCCAAAATCAAACAGAGTCTTCCCGCTCTTCGCTTTTTTTGAGGCGCTTTTCCCTGTAAAATCTGAATATTTTCAAAGCCTGCGCAATTTTGCGGCAGGCTGTTATTGATTGAAGAAGAATAACGATGCTCAACAAAATATTTCATTGGTTCGAATCGCGCATCGACCCCTATCCCGACACCGCCCCGAAAACGCCGGAAAAAGGCTTGTGGGGCTTTATCTGGAGCAGTATCGAAGGGATGCGCCGCTGGATTTTGGCCTTGGCGGTGCTGTCGGCCGGTATCGGCATCATGGAGGCCCTGCTGTTTCAGTTTATGGGTAAGGTGGTCGATTGGTTGAGCCACTACTCACCCGATACGCTGATGGCGGAAAAAGGCGTGGCATTGGCCGGTATGGCGCTGATGCTGGTGTTTTTCATTGTTTGGCGCTTTTTCACCAATACTGTGCGCTTGCAAACGCTGCAAGGCGTGTTTCCGATGCGTTTGCGCTGGAATTTCCACCGCCTGATGCTGGGGCAGAGCCTGAGTTTTTATCAGGACGAATTTGCCGGCCGGGTATCGGCCAAGGTGATGCAAACCGCATTGGCGGTGCGCGAAGTGGTGATGACGTTCGCCGATATGGTGGTGTATGTGTTGGTGTATTTCCTCACCACCGGCGTGATTCTGGCATCGCTCGACGGCTGGCTGGTGCTGCCGTTTGTCGGTTGGATTGTGTTGTTTGGTTTGGTGATGCGGCTGGTGATTCCCAAGCTCGCGAAAACCGCGCAGCGCCAAGCCGATGCCCGTTCGCTGATGACCGGCCGCATTACCGACGCTTATTCCAACATCACCACCGTGAAACTGTTTTCCCACGGCGCGCGTGAAGCACGTTATGCGCGCGAATCGATGCAGGAGTTTATGCAGACGGTACACGCGCAGATGCGTTTGGCGACTTTGCTCGATTTCAGCACGTTCACGGTAAACGCCCTGCTGGTGTTGAGCACCACCGCGCTGGGTATTTGGCTGTGGCTGAACGGCCAGGTCGGCGTCGGCGCGGTGGCGGTGGCCACCACCATGGCGCTGCGTTTGAACGGTTTGTCGCAATACATCATGTGGCAGTCGGCGATGTTGTTTGAAAACATCGGTACGGTGAATGACGGCATGGCCACTTTGTCTAAATCACAAACCATTTTGGACAAACCCAATGCGCTGCCGTTGAAAGTGGATAACGGTAAGATTAATTTCGAACACGTTGATTTTTCGTATGAATCCGGCAAACCGCTGCTCAACGGCTTTAACCTGACCATCCAGCCGGGTGAAAAAGTCGGCTTAATCGGCCGCAGCGGCGCGGGCAAGTCCACCTTGGTGAACCTACTGCTGCGTTTTTACGAACCGCAAAGCGGCAAAATCTGCATCGACGGCCAGAACATCAACGACATCACTCAAGAAAGCCTGCGCGCGCAAATTGGTTTGGTGACCCAAGACACCAGCCTGCTGCACCGTTCGGTACGCGACAACATCGTGTACGGCCGCCCCGATGCGAGTGAACAAGAAATGATACAGGCTGCCGAGCGTGCCGAAGCCGCCGACTTTATCCCGCAGCTTTCCGATGCCAAAGGTCGTACCGGCTATGACGCCCACGTCGGCGAGCGTGGTGTAAAACTTTCCGGCGGCCAGCGTCAACGCATCGCCATCGCCCGCGTGATGCTGAAAGATGCCCCGATTTTGCTGCTCGACGAAGCCACCAGCGCGCTGGATTCGGAAGTGGAAGCCGCCATCCAAGAGAGCCTGGATAAGATGATGGAAAACAAAACCGTGATTGCGATTGCGCACCGCTTATCCACCATCGCGGCGATGGATAGATTGATTGTGCTGGATAAAGGCCGAATTGTCGAAGAAGGTAGCCATGCCGAACTCTTGGCGAAAAACGGTTTATACGCCAAATTATGGGCGCACCAGAGCGGCGGTTTTTTGGCCGAGCATGCCGATTAAAAGTTTGATTGCGATATCACCAAATGCCTGTCTGAAACTTTTCAGACAGGCATTTTTTTAAGGAGGGGAAATTTGGTTAGCTAAAAGATTTATCTTGAATGATCAATTTGTTGAGTGGCTATAAATTTGATAAATCGACCGTTTAACACACTCAAACAGATAAAATTTTTGCTTGCCGTATAATCTGCGCTCGCATTTTAAATGCTAATTAAATAAAAGAAATCCATTTGAAATGGAAAAATAAATTATTTAGGTTTTATGGACTATTTGTATGGTATTTTTTGCACGAAAAATGCGAAAAATTGAAACATATTAAAATTCTGTTTGCCTAAGTATGAAACATACACTCAGGAATATAATAATGACATCCGAATTTGATAACAAAAATTCCCCTAACCAGACAGAGCCCAATAATCACACTCAGCCGCAGCAGCCATCCGTTGCTCCGGCCCAGCCGCCGCAACACACGGTACCGCGGTTGCGGCCGGAAATCGTGCTAACCGGCCTGCCGGATGAAGAAGGCGAACGCTTGGAAGTGGAAGCAAACCGCCCACAGCCGGAACGCGATAACACGGAAACAGAAACAGAAACAGAAACAGAAGAGCTGGCTGAAGACCGTCCCGCCGAAGCGATAGCGGCAGCAGTGAAACCGAAAAAAGAAAAAAACGGCAAAAAGGCGAAACGGAAATCGCAGCAGGCGCCTCAGCAAGCGGCTAGGGAAGAAACCGTGGCCATCGGTACCGCCAAAGGCGTGGAAACCATGTTCCGCAATGCCTTCCGTACCGAAATGGAATTGCTGGCGCTGGCGGCTACCAAAGCCAACATCATGATTTCGCTCAACGGCTTTATCGTTTCCGCTTTGATGATTTCCGGCGCGTTTATATTCTCGACTTCACCCGAGTTTTTGATACCGGCCGGTATCTTTATGGCAACGGCGGCGTCTTCTATCGTGTTTGCTTTATTATCCGCCTCGCCGGAACGCATGGGCAAAGTGCGCGCCACGGTGGACTGGCTGAAAGATGTGTTTAAACGCCAAGCCAAAATCCGCGATTTCAAAAGCCGCGTGTTGGCGCCGGAAGCGCACTACATTGATGAGACCCCGAACATTTTGATTTATGAAGACCGGGTAAAAATCTCGAAAGACCGCTATTGGGAAATGATGCAAGACATCATGGCCGACCGCGAGCAAGTGTATAAAAAGATGAGCGAAGAGCTGTATTGGCTGGGCTTGTTGGCCAATAAACAGTTTAAATATTTGAATATGTCGTATGCCGTGTTCCGCTGGGGTTTGCTGATATCGGTGTTGTCGTTTATCGCCATCAAAACCCTGCCCACCGTGGTGCCGACTTTGCAGGCCAGCAAGGAAACAGCGGAATTGCGCAATATCGGCATCAATTCGTTTAAAGGCTTATATGAGCCTTCGGCAGTGCAGCAATTGCCGGATGGCCGCTTATTGGTGGTGGAAGATGAGCA
>CALFOA010000271.1 GCA_937919795.1 uncultured Neisseria sp. | reverse complement strand
GTCTGAAGGTTTGGCCGTCTGAAGGTTTGGCCGTCTGAAGGTTTGGCCGTCTGAAAACGCGCGTTGCTTGTTTTCAGACGGCCGAGAAAAAAGCACGGTTGCCCGTGCTTTTTGCGATAAGGCGGTTGCCTTATTTGTTTTTTTGTCCGCGAATATAATCCAGCGTTTTGAGTTGGGCGATGGCGGCGGCCAGTGCTGCTTGGGCTTTGGCCAGTGCTTCATCATCCTGCGCTTGGGAAATGCGGGCTTCTGCGGCTTTTTTGGCTTCTTCGGCGCGCGCCTGATCCATCTCGGCGCTGCGCACGGCCACGTCGGCCAGCAGGGTAAGCTTATCGGGCTGCACTTCCAAAACACCGCCGGATACGGCCACCAGCACTTCTTCGGCAGAATCGGGCGTGGTCAAACGCAACACACCCGGTCGCACCAAACTCATAATCGGCTCATGTCGCGGATAAATACCGAGCTCGCCCATTTGGGTCGGCACCACCACAAAGCTGGCTTCGCCCGAAAAAATGTGCTGCTCGTTACTGACCACTTCAACTTGCATGATGTCCATGCCGGCCTCCTTAGTTTACGGTTTTCGCTTTCTCTACCGCTTCTTCGATACCGCCAACCATATAGAACGCCTGCTCGGGCAGATGATCGTATTCGCCGTTCAAAATCGCTTTAAAGCCGGCAATAGTGTCGCGCAGTGAAACGTATTTGCCCGGCGAGCCGGTAAACACTTCTGCCACGTGGAAGGGCTGCGACAGGAAGCGCTGGATTTTACGCGCACGCATCACGGTCATTTTGTCTTCGTCAGACAATTCATCCATACCCAAAATGGCGATAATGTCGCGCAATTCTTTGTATTTCTGCAAAGTAGATTGCACGCCGCGTGCCACATCGTAATGCTCTTGACCCAACACCATCGGGTCGAGCTGGCGCGAGGTTGAATCCAGCGGATCCACGGCCGGGTAAATACCCAAAGAGGCGATATCGCGGCTCAACACCACGGTGGCGTCCAAGTGGGCGAATGTGGTAGCAGGCGATGGGTCAGTCAAGTCATCCGCAGGTACATACACGGCTTGGATGGAAGTAATCGAACCGGTTTGGGTTGAGGTAATACGCTCTTGCAAACGACCCATTTCTTCGGCCAAAGTCGGTTGGTAACCTACGGCAGACGGCATACGGCCCAACAACGCAGACACTTCAGTACCAGCCAGGGTGTAGCGGTAGATATTGTCCACAAAGAACAACACGTCGCGGCCTTTGCCGTTTTCGTCTTTTTCATCGCGGAAATATTCGGCCATGGTCAAGCCGGTGAGCGCCACGCGCAGGCGGTTGCCCGGCGGTTCGTTCATCTGGCCGTATACCATCGCCACTTTATCCAACACGTTGGAATCTTTCATCTCGTGGTAAAAGTCGTTACCTTCACGGGTACGCTCGCCCACACCGGCAAACACAGACAAACCGCTGTGCGCTTTGGCGATGTTGTTGATCAATTCCATCATGTTAACGGTTTTGCCCACACCGGCGCCGCCAAACAAGCCCACTTTACCGCCTTTGGCAAACGGGCAGAGCAAGTCAATCACTTTAATGCCGGTTTCCAGCAATTCCGTGGCCGCAGAGAGCTCGTCGAATTTCGGCGCGGGTTGGTGAATGGCGCGGCTGTGTTTGGCACCGACCGGGCCTGCTTCATCCACCGGATTGCCCAACACGTCCATGATGCGGCCGAGAGTTTCCGTGCCCACCGGCACAGTAATTGCCGCACCGGTGTTGATCACGCTCATGCCGCGTTTGAGGCCGTCTGAACTGCCCATCGCGATGGTACGCACCACACCGTCGCCCAGAAGTTGTTGCACTTCCAGCGTCAGGTCGGTATCAACCAGTTTCAGGGCGTCATACACGTGCGGCAGGGTATCGCGCGGAAATTCCACGTCGACCACCGCACCAATGATTTGTACGATTTTGCCTTGGCTCATTTCGTATCCTATTTTAACGTGCACATGCGCAGCCTTATACGGCTGCGGCACCTGCTACAATTTCTGACAACTCTGTGGTAATCGCGGCTTGGCGTGATTTGTTGTAAACCAAACGCAGCTCTTTGATGGCATTGCCGGCATTATCGGTAGCAGCTTTCATCGCTACCATGCGCGCGGCTTGTTCGGATGCCATGTTGTCGCTCAACGCCTGATACACCACAGACTCTAAATAACGGCGGACTAAGTATTCCAATACAGCGGTGGGGCTGGGCTCATAGCGGTAATCCCAGCTATAGTCGCTGCTTTCACTCACGCCTTCCAATGCACTTTCACCAATCGGCAACAAAGTTTCCAAACGCGGTTCTTGACGCATGGTGTTGACGAAGCCGGAATAAACCAAATGAATCACATCCAGCTGGTGCTTTTGATAGCTTTGGAAAAGCTCGGTCAAAGGGCCTACCAAGGTTTCCAGCCTGGGCGTGTCGCCCAGATTGGTGGCACTGGCAACCACATTCAAACCGATGCGCTGGCAAGCGGCCAAACCTTTGCTGCCCAAACACACCACGTCCACTTCAATGCCTTGGCTTCGATATTCCTGCACCTGCGCCAGGAATTTTTTCAAAACGTTGGCATTCAAACCGCCGCACAAGCCTTTGTCGGTGGTCATCAAGATAAAGCCGGCACGCCGCACACTGCGGTGCGGCTCCAGCAATTTGATGCCGTGGTCGGAATGGGTTTGCGCCAGATGGCTCATCACCAAACGCACTTTTTCGGCGTACGGACGCGCCAGGCGCATCCGCTCTTGAGTCTTCCGCATTTTAGAGGTTGACACCATCTGCATCGCTTTAGTGATCTTTTGGGTATTCTGAACACTGCGGATTTTGGTGAGAATCTCTTTTCCTACTGCCATTTCAGACTCCTTGCTCTCTCACGCTTACGCTTGGTAGCTGTAAGAAGATTTAAAGGACTTCATCGCTGCGGCCAGCGCCTGCTCGTTTTCGTCAGACATGGCGCCCGAAGCGTTGATGGCATCCAAAACAGCCGGCAATTGCGTGCGCACATGACCCAAGAATTCGTGCTCGAAAGCCAGCGCTTTCGATACCGGCACGTCTTCGTAAGAGCCGTTGTTGATCGCCCACAGCGTCAGCGCCATTTCGGCGGTGTTCAGCGTGCTGAATTGCTTTTGCTTCATCAATTCGGTAACCACTTCACCGTGTTGCAGCTGCTTGCGGGTGGCTTCATCCAAATCGGAAGCAAATTGCGAGAAAGCCGCCAGCTCACGATATTGAGCCAATGCCAAACGGATACCGCCGCCAAGCTTTTTAATCACCTTGGTTTGCGCCGCACCACCTACGCGCGATACGGAAATACCGGCGTTGATTGCAGGGCGGATACCGGAGTTGAAGAGGTCGGTTTCCAAGAAGATTTGGCCATCGGTAATCGAAATCACGTTGGTCGGTACGAATGCAGATACGTCGCCGGCTTGGGTTTCGATAATCGGCAGAGCGGTTAATGAGCCGGTTTTGCCTTTTACTTCGCCATTGGTCAGCTTTTCTACTTCATGAGCATTCACACGGGCGGCACGTTCGAGCAAGCGGCTGTGCAAATAGAATACATCACCAGGGTAGGCTTCGCGGCCGGGCGGGCGGCGCAGCAGCAGGGAAATCTGACGGTAAGCCACGGCTTGTTTGGACAAGTCGTCATACACAATCAGCGCATCTTCACCGCGGTCGCGGAAAAATTCACCCATGGTGCAGCCGGCATAAGGCGCGATATATTGCAGTGCCGCTGCTTCTGATGCGGTGGCTGCCACCACAATGGTGTGATCCATTGCGCCGTGCTCTTCCAGTTTGCGCACCACGTTGGCAATCGATGATGCTTTTTGGCCGACAGCAACGTAGATACAAACCACGCCGGTGTCTTTTTGGTTGACAATCGCATCCAACGCTACTGCGGTTTTACCGGTTTGGCGGTCACCGATGATCAGCTCGCGCTGACCGCGGCCGATCGGAACCATAGAGTCGATCGCTTTCAAGCCGGTTTGCATCGGTTGATCCACCGATTGGCGGGCAATCACGCCGGGCGCGATTTTTTCGATCGGCGCAGTAGTGGTGGCGTTGATGGGGCCTTTGCCGTCAATCGGACGACCCAGTGAATCCACCACGCGGCCAATCAGCTCACGACCGACCGGCACTTCCAAAATGCGGCCGGTACAGGTAACGGTGTCGCCTTCTTTAATGTGTTCGTATTCACCCAACACCACGGCGCCCACGGAGTCACGCTCCAAGTTCATGGCCAAGCCGAATGTGTTGCCGGGGAATTCGAGCATTTCACCTTGCATTACGTCTGACAAGCCGTGAATGCGAACAATACCGTCGGTTACGGAAATCACGGTACCACGGGTACGGACTTCTGCATCTACCGACAGATTCTCGATCTTGGCTTTAATCAAATCGCTAATTTCAGCAGGATTAAGCTGCATGAAAACTCTCCTAATTTGTCATGGCCGCATACAAAGCATT
>CALFOA010000270.1 GCA_937919795.1 uncultured Neisseria sp. | reverse complement strand
CAAGGCCGGGTGCGTTTTGCAATGTCGGCCAGTCGAAGCGAGCGCGATGTGCAGAAAGAATTTCCGCAACATCAACAGCATTTGGCGCAATTGGCAAAGGATTTAAACCATGAATGATGCAAGCAATCCGGCAGCAAGACTGTCGCAGCACGAATTATTGCAAGAGCGCTCGTTTTGGCGCAGTCTGAATGCCGCCGATTGGCTGTTTGCGCTGTCGATAGTGGCCATCGCAGTGGCGGTACAGTTGATTCTGCCACACCACATGGACGTCTATGAAGTGGCGATTTTGTGGGGCAGCGCGGCGATGGCCATTGGTTTGGGCTGGTTTTTCAAGCCCTTGCGTTGGTTTATTCCGTTGAGCGTTGCCTTGGCTTATCTTTCTACGCTGATATATGCCGGTAGCTACGACAATAACACTAAGTTTTTGCTGAAGTATTTTTTAAGCAGTCAATCGGCGATTATGTGGCAATGTGCTTTTGTGTTTTTTGCGCTGTTTTGTTATATCGCCGGGGCAGTGGTGGCAGCCAAGAAGCAGCAGATCACCAATACCTTGCTCGGCATGGGCACGGCATTTGCTTGGGTATCGGCGTTGGCGGGCTTTACCGGTTTGCTGGTGCGCTGGCACGAAAGTTATCTGCTACGCCCCGATGCCGGGCACATGCCGGTATCCAACCTCTATGAAGTGTTCATCCTGTTTATGGTGATTACTGCGGTGATGTATCTTTATTATGAGGGCAAGTTTGCGCTGCAACGCGCCGGTGCGTTTGTGTTTAGCTTTATGGCGGTGCTGGTGGGTTTTGTGTTGTGGTATATCGTCAGCCGCGATGCCCAGCAGATTCTGCCGTTGATTCCGGCGCTGCAATCTTGGTGGATGAAAATTCACGTTCCGGCCAACTTTATCGGCTACGGCGCATTTTGTATGGCGGCGATGCTGGGGGTGGCGGAGTTGCTGGTGTTGCGCAAAAACGGCGTGCGCTGGCTGCCGGATGCACAAACTATCGAAGAGGCGATGTATAAAGCGATCGCGGTGGGCTTTCTGTTTTTCACCATTGCCACCATTCTGGGTGCGCTGTGGGCGGCCGATGCTTGGGGGCGTTATTGGAGCTGGGATCCGAAAGAAACTTGGGCGTTTATTGTGTGGCTGAATTATGCGGTGTGGCTGCACTTGCGCTTGGTCGCCGGTTGGCGCGGCAAGGTGTTGGCCTGGTGGGCGATTATCGGCCTGTTTATCACCGCTTTTGCCTTCCTTGGCGTGAATATGTTCCTCAGTGGTTTGCATTCTTACGGTCCGCTGTGATAAACAAACAATGCCTGTCTGAAAGTTTATAGTGGAATCACTAAACAACTGATACAAGGCGGCGAGCCGCAGACAGTATGAGTGGTACGGCAAGGCGAGCCAACGCGGTAGCAGTTGTTTAGTGATTTCATTATTTCAGACAGGCATTTCTTTCTTTTGCCTAAACTCAACCAAACTGTTACACTGCTTGCTATCTTAATTACCCAAAGGTATACACGCTATTATGAAAGACGGAGAG